>DMZB01000331.1 GCA_003482405.1 Lactobacillus sp.
CTAGCGGCGGTGGCAATAGTGGAGGAATGGGCAATGAATCCGCTAATACTAAGCTAATTAAGTATCTCGAAAAACGTAATGGTAACGCTGAGTATCTGTTTGCCACAATGGATTCTGGGACTGCTGCACCATATATCATTAAAACCGGTAAGGCTGTCATGACCATTGGTGGTTTTAACGGCACCGATAACGCAATCGCACTGACCAAGTTTAAAAAGCTTGTCAAAGAAGGCAAAGTCAAATACTTCTATGTCGCAGGTAAAAGTACCAGTGGCAGCATCGTCAACTGGGTCAAGAAACATGGTACAAAAGTGAGTGCGAAAGCTTATGGTGGTTCCACTTCCAGCAATTCGATGGGTGGTGCTTCAATGAGTTCGACCTCTGAAATGACCGGCAGTGCTGGTGGCTCTTCTACCTCTAAGAAGAAGCCAACCAGTGGCACCTCGTCTAAAAAGAGTGGTGGCACTCAAGGCGGACAACAACCAGGTGGACAAGCACCATCTGGTTCTCAAAAACCATCTGGCGCCAAGCCTTCCGGTTCCAAGCCAACTGGTATGAAGAAACCGTCCGGCACTAAGAAACCATCAAGTACCCAAAAACCGTCCAGCACGTCTAAAAAGAACACTAAGCCAAGCAAAAAACCTTCCGGCACAGCCGGCTCATCCAAACAAGGACAGCCAGGTGCAGGTGGCATGGGCGGCAATGGCGGCACACTTTACAAGTTGAACTAAGGAGGATGACAACCATGACAGATTATTCAGATCAACTTATTTCCATCGTGATGCCGGTCTTTAACGAAGAAGCCCTCATCATGAAAACGATTCGAACCGTCCAAGGTTTTGTCAGCCAACAGCCCGAAAATTATGAGATTATCTTCGTCGATGACGGTTCAAACGACTCCACAACAGATAAGATCCGCAAGGCCATTGCATTCCACCCTGAAATGCGGCTGGTGCGCTTCTCACGTAATTTTGGACACCAACTTGCGATCACTGCTGGCATTCGCTACGCAACCGGAAAGGCCGTTGTCGTCATGGACGCCGACCTGCAGGACCCACCTGCTGTGATTGCCGACATGGTTACTGCTTGGCATCGCGGCGCTGACGTAGTTTATGGCAAACGAAAACAGCGGGATGGTGAGTCGTGGTTCAAAAAAATCTCTGCCAAAGCGTTTTATCGTCTTCTTCATAGCATCACTAACATCAATATTCCCGTCGACACTGGTGACTTTCGTTTGATGGATCGCAAGGTCGTTACTGTCTTGGAACGTATGAATGAGGATGAACCCTTTGTCCGCGGCATGGTCAGCTGGGTTGGCTTTAAGCAAACAGCCGTCGAGTATGAGCGTCAACCGCGTACACAAGGTGAGTCCAAATACCCGTTGCACAAAATGGTCCGTCTGGCGATGGACGGCATCACGTCCTTTTCCAATTTACCATTGAAATTTGCCAACTGGGCAGGCAGCATCCTTTGTCTCAGCGCAATCGTGACAATGATTGTCGCAATCTGGACAGGCTTCACAGGCACTATGTTATTGCTTATCGTTGACCTACTGATTGGTGGCTTTTTGCTACTGAGTATTGGCATTCTCGGCCAATATCTCGGGCGGGTCTTCAATCAGTCACGTGAACGGCCGCTGTACGTAGTTGCTGAAACAATGGGATTCCCAAGTGGGGTTAACCAACACCACATCGCCCGCACCGTTTCAGTCGATTCCGTTAATAAGGTCAATAAGGTGCAGAAGGTCAGAAATCAATCGTAATTTAATACCCACAAGAATAGGGATTCAAGTCTCATCGAGTAGATGGACTTGAATCCCTATTTACGATTGCATAATTACAGCGAACTTACACTAGTGTACGTCCTCGCTTCGTTTAACCCAGTACATGCCAATCTTCAGCCCAGACTAGGCCCATCACCTTTTCACCGGTGTGGACGCCAATCGACGGTCCGATGTGAGCAACCTCAAACTGCGGATCCCTACCGCCATCCGTTTTGAGATTTTCACTGGTTAAATCACTCATCCATGTCGCGCTGGACTCCGGATTATTGCCGTCGATCACACCCACGCGTACAGGGTAATCCTCGTCAGCCAGTGAAGCCATGAAGTCACGCTTAACTTTTTGGAAGGCGCGCTTAGCTGTTCGTTCTTTCGTTAACGCGACAATTTTTGCGTCTTCAAACGTCAAAATTGGTTTGATTCGTAAAAGATTGCCGACAAACGCAGAGCTGTTCGTGATTCGGCCCGTACGGAGCAAATGGCTCAAATCATCCACAACGAAGTATACGTGGGTGGTCTCTCGCAGGTGTTCTAAAGCTGGCAAAATCTCGTCAGCATGCTTCCCTGCCTTGGCCATTTTAGCAGCCAGCATGGCTAACCATGCCTCACCCTCACTGGCCATGCGCGAATCAAACGGATAAACCTTGATGCCTTCAACTGTTGGCGCATAAGCCTCAAGATTCTGCAAGAATGTGGTGATTCCACTGGAAAGATGGATACAGATAACTTCGTCGTACCCCTCTTTGATGAGCTCATCAAACTGTTCCTGCATTTGCATCATCGTAACTTGCGCGGTGGACGGCATCGCCTTTTCCTCACGCATGCGTTTGTAAAACTCTTCACTGGTAATATCTACATTTTCTAAGTAAGTTTGCGTGCCAAAAATGACGGTAATCGGCACCACTCGGATACCTGCCGCTTTCGCTACTTCAGGATCCAAGTAACTGGCACTATCTGTGATCACAGCTGTTTTCATGCCGTTGCCTCGCTTTTTCTTTATTGATTGCGATGTAACTTACGCAATCATTTGTGTACATTCATCATACCCGATTTAGCTCATTTTTTCGAGCGAGCAATCACTTCAGCTATCAATATCATTCACATAACTAACTGAGGTTGGTAATGTCGTCGTTTGGCAAATCACTGCCGGCTTAATGTTAGTAGTTGGAAAATCCTGTAAAGCAATTTATTCAAACGTGTGTCGGCCAACAGTAAAACGCTGATCAGGCAGTTTATTGACTTCATCACTACTCAGTAGATAGACAAATACCACCTGCTGCAACGTACTCTGCGTTTCGGAATCAAGTAATTGATGTTCCATCACCCACAACAGCCGTTCAGGCTTAACCTCAATCCCAACTTCTTCGTCATATTCACGTTTGATTGCATCCTGTGATGATTCGCCAAATTTCACCTTACCGCCAATCAGCGCAAAGTAAGGTGTTGGTTCATTATTATCGCAATGAAACAAAATCTTTTCGTCTTTCATCAACATGCCACTTGCACGCACATTAAAGAATTGTCGATCATGCTGAAACATAATGTCGTCAGCTTCCATGGTCACTTGAACTCCCCCTCGGGGTTATCGAGATAACTCAGTTCTGACACGCTGCGCTTCTCAAACACTTCAAGTAATTTATCCATACCATCAGCAATGTGGTGATTAAACATTTCATCGCGGCGCATCCAGCAAACTTTGCCTTCATCAGAAGAGCGCACCTCCCCAGAATATGAATCTGTCCGGAACAAAGCGACAACGTAACGACCATGTTCCGTCATAAATTCTTTTATTCCGCAGAAAATCGGGTTGTGAATATCTAAACCGGTCTCTTCTTTCACTTCACGAACGGCGGAGTCAACAAAACTTTCGCCAGCCTTGACGTGGCCGCCCGGAAATGTGTAACCAGGCCAATCAGGATTTTTGCGATCCTCAACCAAAATCTGGTTCGTTTCGTTATCAGATACCAGCACCATATTAGTCAATTCAACTTCTTCTGTTTTCGCCATGTTACCCTCCCTTAATGCACTCACACTTTTTGACAGCGTGGTTTTATTATCTTGCTAATGCTGCAGTTTTGCAATCGCAAAAGTTTACGAATGTACGTTCGTTTTATCGTGCATTTCAAGTGCAGTTCAAGTAAAATGAGAGCAGTTAAACACCTTGACACTAATCGAGTAATGACCCAATGGAGGCTTCAAAATGGCTGAAAAGAACATCATGCAACTCAAGATTTCTTTAAACAATCAACCCACCACAATTTGGCGCAAAGTGCTTGTTCCCAGTACAATCAGATACGATCAATTAAACATTGTGATTCAGATTTTATTTGAATGGCAAAATAGCCACCTGCATGCGTTTCGCCCAGACAATCAAACTTCTGAGATCGAATATGTAAACTATGTTGATCCGGATAGCGTCATCAAACAATTGCCCGAAACTGAACATTTCCCACTGCCTGATTTAGAACAGGGTAGCATCACTTACACCTATGATTTTGGTGACAACTGGCAACATACAATCGAATTAGAGAAAATGTTGAGTCTCGAGAACTTGCCTGTAGCCCAATTACCTTTCTGTTTGAATGGTCGAGGTGCTGTTCCTGTAGAGGATGGTGGAACCATTGACGGAGAGACTAGCACCCCGTTTGAGAAGAAATACTTCAATGCTGTTTTCAAACTCCTCATCTCCGATAATTGGGAAAACAATTACATCACTTTTCTGGAACAAAATGGACAGGTCTAAAGCAGTTCACTCATACTTGAGGAAAAAACTGTTACATACTAATGTAATAGTTCACACGGATCTGACTTCTGTGGTAGAAGTATAAATAATTGTGAAAGAAGCTGAACATATGGACGATGCAAAATATACCAAGTTATTGGCGTATCCGAAAATTTTAAATCAAAAAGCAATAGTTTGCGCTAACCAAGGTAAACAAACAGCATTTAAAGGTCATGCCATTACGAAGGCGATAGAAAAGTTCACAGTTATTCAAGTTAGAAAAGGTCATTTGCACAAAGACGATTTAACGTATGTGCTTTCACATGTCCGCGATGGTATAATGCTGCGGATAGACATCCATGGCGCTCCTCATAATGGTCTGTCCACTCCGCATGTACACATATACGATAATGTGCATAAAAATGGCGCTGTTGCCATTCCGCTAGAAGATCTAAAGAATTATGACCCAACCGACGATATTGTCGAATCACTTGTCGCCTTTCTGGATTATACTAATTTTGCACATGATAAAACGACAATTACTGAGCAATTACTTATTGGTTAATTAAAACAGAGATGATCGGAGGTGAAAAAATGGATATAAATTTCCTGTTGAATTCATACACAACTTGGCTAAGAACACAATTTCAGACCAGAAGTTTACCTGATAATAAAAAAGATGCATATGAGATTACTACCCCATTTCTGAATAATATAAACGACTCAATTCGACTATATGTGGAAGATTTGGGCAAGGGAAAAATACGCCTTAGTGATGATGGCAATACCCTGAACGACCTGCTTTTATCAGGAATTGATATTTCATCAAGTGAAACAAGGCTAAAGCTTATATCCGATATTAAACAAAATTATCAGATTAATCAGTCAGATGACGTATTATTCACAGTTGGACCGATGGAAAGTTTCCCAGAGATGAAACAGCGTCTCATCTCGGCTGTAATTCGAATTGACGATATTACGTTTACCAAGCGCTCTAACGTTGAACAATTGTTTTTTGATGAAGTTTATAACTACTTCGATAAAAATGATTTTGGTGGTATTCCACAGCATCCAATAGAGGGGCGCTCAGGTATATCTTATACATTACACTACGTAATTCCGGCTAGAAAAAAGAATCAGGAAAAATTGTTTAGTTTTCAAAACCAGATATCCTACAATCAAATGGGTATTTCAGCATATATGTATCAAGATATTAAAAATTCTGTTGGCTCTCATGAAAAAACTGCAGACTCCAAACTGGTTATTATTTACAATGACGCGGTGCGTAATCCATCTTCGAATGTTTTTAAAATTGCCGCAGATGCTGAGATTCAATTGATACCTTGGAGCGCTAAAAAAAGTTTATTACAGCAAAAAAACGATTAACCTATTTCTTGATTGGCGTTCAATAAAAGAAGTTCCTCTTAGTTTACTAAAGAAATACCTTATTTTCGACGTTTTCTACCTCGTAAATTCTCTAGGTTACAAACTAGCTCTACAATAAATTTTATATTATGTTGTTGACGTATAAGAATAGTAAAACTTGAAAACTGAAAAGTGATCATAAGCTGATTAAATTAGCCGTTTTGCTACTATCATTGTCAATAAATGCAAGACGTTCAGTTTTCTCATTATCAAAGAAGCTGGACGTTTTGTTTTAATCAACACTTTTTCCAGATTAGCTAAAACCAAGTCACTAATTAAGTTGAAACCATTTCCTGATTATGGTTACTTGATTGCAGCCGCAAATTGCAACACGTTTTTTAGAAATTAAAATCAGAAATCCTGTGAAATAAGTCGGAGGGCGCCAAAATTAAACGAAAGCCGTGAAGGTGTTGTTTGTCTGGCGTTTTTTTGCCAGATGTACAACACAGGACAGGTGGGGAGACGCGTGGGTTTTCGAGGCTTCACAGCGAGGTGAGAAACTCCGCCTCAAAGGAGGTTCAAACCGGTCCCACGGCTGGAATTCAATTTTGGCAACCGTAGACATTCTCCACAGCAATTGCTACTTTTGCAGTCAAAAAAATAGGGTTCACGCGCAATCCAAGTTGGACTGTGCGTGAACCCTATTAGTTTAGAGAAGAGATTAAGCAGTCAGACTACTTAATGTCTTTCCATTGCCATGCATTAACTTCTGGCAAATCAGTACCTTCATCACGGATGAACTGGTTGTGTTTAGCAACCATGTCATCCATGTGTTGACTGAATTCGCCGGCTTTTTCAGCAAAGCTAGTTGCATTGATAGCATCCTTAGCCAAGTGGAAGCGGTCCAATTCGTTCAAGACACGCATGTCAAATGGTGTAGTGATGTCCCCATTTTCACGGTAGCCGTGGAAGTGGATGTTGTGGTTATGACGGTCGTAGACCAAACCACGCAATGTGTTTTCAAAGCCATGGAATGCAAAGATAACAGGCTTGTCAGTTGTGAAGTAACTGTCGAATTCTTCGTCAGTCAAACCACGGTCATCTTGGTCGTCACCCTTCTTACGTAACTTCAGAAGGTCAACAACGTTGATGAAGCGAATCTTCAAGTCAGGGAAGCTGTCGTGCAATAAGGTAATTGCGGCCAAACTTTCCATCGTTGGTTCAGTACCAGCTGCTGCAAAGACAACATCAGGTTCTGCACCATCATCGTTAGAAGCCCAAGGAATGATACCCAAACCGTTGTTAACCAATTCAGTCGCTTCGTCAATGGAGAACCACTGAGTCCGTGGGTGCTTGGAAGCAACGATCAAGTTGATAACTTCGCGACTTTGCAAAGCTTTGTTCATAACAGCTAATAATGAGTTAGCGTCGGCTGGTAAGTATTCGTTTACCAGTTCGTGACCCTTTTCAGCCATATGACCAATCATACCAGGATCTTGGTGAGTGTAACCATTGTGGTCTTGTTGGAACACAGTGGAAGTGTTGATGATGTTCAATGATGGGTAGTCGTGACGCCAGTTTTGTTCTTGCGCCTTACGTAACCACTTGTAGTGTTGAGTCAACATTGAGTCAATAACACGCGTAAATGATTCGTATGAGGCAAAGAAACCATGACGACCAGTCAGAACGTAACCTTCAAGCCAACCTTCTGCTTGGTGTTCTGACAATTGTGAGTCGATAACTTGACCAGAGTGTGCGACGTTTTCGTCATTTGGTTCGTGAATGTCTTCCATCCATTGACGCTTAGAAGCATCCCACAAGCCCCAGAGACGGTTTGATTGAGTTTCATCAGGACCAGTGATCCGGAAGCTCGTTGGGTTTTCCTTCATGATGTCGCCAGCAAAGTGTGACATAACTTCCATGTCCATACGTTGCTTGGAGTTGTCCTTCAAGTCCTTGTCTGCAACAGCAAACTTGCGAACATCGTCGATCTTCAATGGTTCTGGGTGAATCCCACCGTTAGTGATAGGGTTCATGGCCATACGTTGGTCACCCTTAGGTTCAACTTCTGACAATACTTCTTTAGGAGTACCGTCTTCGTTAAATAATTCTTCAGGCTTGTATGACTTCATCCAGTCAATCAACATGTCTTTGTGTTCCATGTGGTTTGAGTCCACCGGAATTGGAACCTGGTGAGCACGGAATGAGTTTTCAATTGGGTTGCCGTCCAAGTCCTTCTTAGGACCAGTCCAGCCTTTAGGTGCACGAAGCACGATCATAGGCCATACAGGTAATGAATCGTCGTTGTTGTCACGGGCATTCTTTTGAATGGCCTTGATTTCTTCAACAGATGCATCAATGGCTTTAGCCATGTCTTTATGAGCCTGTTTGTGGTCAGAACCATCAGTTTCAACAAACCGAGGGTCCCAGCCCATTCCTTGATAGTACTTAGTCAAGTCAGCATCGCTCATCCGTGAAAGGATGGTTGGGTTAGAAATCTTAAACCCGTTAACTTGAACGATTGGTAATACAGCACCGTCGTGGATTGGGTTGATGAACTTGCTTGAGAACCATGAAGCAGCCAATGGGCCAGTTTCTGATTCCCCGTCACCAATTTCAACAGCAGCAATAACGTCAGGGTTATCTAAGATAGCACCAACACCGTGTGAGAGTGAGTAACCAAGTTCCCCACCTTCGTGGATAGAACCTGGTGTTTCAGGAGCAGCATGTGAAGCAACCCCACCTGGGAATGAGAATTGCTTGAACAGACGTTGCATACCTTCTTCATCACGAGTGATACGTGGGTAACGTTCAGTGTAAGAACCGTCAAGGTAGGCGTTTGAAACCATAACTTGACCACCGTGACCTGAACCTTCGATATAGAACATGTTCAAGTCGTACTTCAAGATGGCACGGTTCAAATGTGCGTAAATGAAGTTTTGTGGAACGATTGTGCCCCAGTGACCGATTGGCTTAACCTTAACGTCTTCTGCCGTTAGGTCGCCCTTCAATAATGGGTTGTCCTTTAAGAACAACTGACCAACTGAAAGGTAGTTAGCCGCACGCCAGTAAGCGTCAACTTTGTCTAAGTATTCTTGTGAGTCGTAATCAACTGCCATGAATATTTACACTCCTTCGAGATAATTTTTGATAACACGAATTTTGCTGTGAAATCCACCGACTTTTTCACCGGTCAATTTACACTTACTATAATAGACGCTTTCAAATAAAAGTCAACCTTTTAGAAAATTGGTACGACCCAATTAGGAACAACCGCAATTCAGTCAGTTAATTAACCTTTATTTCCATAGCAAAAGTGCGACCGTACAGTAATCTGCACTTCACTAATCCGCCCCAATGCTACCAAATAACCGCTTAAAAGGAACATAAAAAACACCGAGAATACAATATTCTTAGTGTTTTCTAATTTCTATTATCATCGGCTGTGAATCTTTTCTATCAACGTCTAATTGTTTTTCAACAAATACTTTTATCTTTCACCCATCAAACTGGCTCAGTCTGCATCAAGGTCGACGAAGTTATTGTATTTCATGTATTGGTAATGAATCCTCATGTTTGACACTTCAAACGGCGTGCCATCATCCAAGAAGAAAATTCCGCTCATTACACCAACTGGCTCCGTCGGCTTTAGCGACAGTAACTCCTGATCTTCGGCATCAGAAGGCTCTGCGCCAACCGTCATAAACGACTTGGTTACTGAAACATGCTTATTATCCTCTAAATAATTAAAGATCGAGCCGGAAACTACTGTCGTTGACAACTCCGGCATTATCTTAATAGGAATAAAACCTGTTTCGATCATGACCGGTTGCTTGTCTAGTAATCGCAATCGTTTGATTTGATAGACGAAATCATCTGAATTCAAAAACAGGTCTTGCTGCAACTCAGGGGTGGCCGGAATTACCTGAAAGTCTAGCAACTTCACACCCGGCTTCTTGCCGTCCACGCGCATTGAGTCCGTGACACCAAGGTTACGTCCCTCATAGCTGAAGACAGCCTGATTTTTAATGTATAGCGGATTGACAAACGTACCTGAACCGCGCTTCTTAAAAATGATCCCTTGTTGGGCCAGAACATTCAGCGCGCGTTTAACGGAAGAGCGGCTCACCTGATACGATTCACTCAGACTTCGCTCGTCCGGCAACCGTTTATCTGGAAACTGATGATCGTTAATGCGACGCTTTAAGTCTTGCATTACATTTTTATAAACTAAGTCTGCCATCTCGACGCAATGTTCCTTTCTCTGTATACTACTCACTGAGAGTATACCAGAAAAATATTGGTCCAGCCAATTACATTTTAGGTTCGTACCAATTATCTGATCTCATGGAGGAACACATTATGGCTAAAAAGAAACATGTGCAAAAAACATTAGTTGAAAAGATTCTCGATAAGGCAAAGATTCCTTATCAACAGATTGAGTTTGCAACCCATCAGGCTGGTGATGTTGCCCAACTTGATGTCGATCACGAAGATTATGACGAACACAATATTTATAAAACGCTAGTGCTCACAGGCAATGTTACCGGACCACTGGTGGGAGTGGTGCCTTTGGACACACACCTCAGTTATAAAAAATTAGCTGCTGCATCCGGTAATAAAAAGGTCGGCATGGTGCCATTAAAGGACCTTCTGCACACAACTGGTTACGAACATGGTGCAAACACCCCAATTGGGATTTGGGAAAAATATCAATACCCAATTTATTTTGACAACGCAGCGCAGGAACAAGGCGAAATCATCGTCTCATCCGGAAAAATTGGGCGCTCTGTGCAAGTTGACGCCACTGCTGTCGCTGATTTAGTCCACGGCACATTTACCGACTTAGAAGAAGAATAGGAATAACCGTATGTCACTAAGCACATTGGGTCAGCAGATTTTGATCAGTCTGCTGACCGTTCTCATTTATGGATTAGGTCTTCCATTACTATTTAGCTGGGTCCTAACCATCATTAATCGAAATACCAAACAGCGCTTGGCGACCCGGTTTGGCATGAATTCACAGGTCTATCTTGGTGCTTTGGGCATTGTCGTTCACGAATCCAGTCACTTACTAATGGCACTGCTTTTCGGACACAAAATTACGGGAGTACGCCTGATTAAGTTTGCCCATCCTGAAAATCAGGCAACAGATCCGGAAGCCTTGACGCTGGGCTACGTCAATCACCGTTGGAACAGCGGTAACAGTTATCAAACAATGGGTAACTTTTTTATCGGTTTCGCACCGATCTTAGGCGTCAGTGCCGCAATTTTCGGATTAACAGCGTGGTTGTGGCCGACTTTATTTCATAACTGGGTCGCCTTCGCGTCGAATCCGTCCATTAGCACCTTATTTCAACCGGCTAATAATGACGGCAACTTATTGGTTAACAGCATACGTTGGCTCATCTGGGCAATACTAGTCACCAATCTTAGCGTTGGCGGCTTCGACTTGAGCAGTGCCGACCTGCGTAACTCAGGGGCAGGCCTATCTTCATATATTGTATTGCTTGCGCTCGTCGGTCTCAGTGCCGGTGTTCTCACTGCTTCACTAACAACGTGGTCGCGCACACATTTAATTCCATTCTACCTGGCTTTAAGCTTGGTTGTCGTTCTATCTGGTGTTGTGAACCTAATCGTTAAATGGATTACGAAAGAAAAATAATTGCCAGTTGCCACAAACGCACTCACAAACCAAGAAATCTCCGCATAATTCAAAAGTGCAGATGCACGAGGAAGTTCAAACTCGTACATCTGCACTCTTTAGTTATTGCTCTGGTTTTAACCGAGGTCATTTACGCTCTTTTATGCTTCGCCATTCCATTCCATCTTAAATTCATTCAGAAAATCAAGCATCACCCGTTGGCGTTGCTCGGCCATTTTTCTGGCTGCCGCTGTGTTCATTTGATCCTTGATCAAGAGTAATTTTTCATAAAAATGATTAATGGTCGTCCCATCTGCAGTCCGATATTCCGCCTTTGTCATCTCTTTGCGAGGTGAAATTTCTGGATCATACAGCACGCGATCATGATGACCACCATATGTAATGGCCCGGGCAATCCCGATTGCACCAATTGCATCCATACGATCTGCATCTTGAACAATTTGGCCAGCCGGACTTAATGTTTGATGATGTTCAAGGTTCTTACTAAACGACATATGATCGATAATAGCAAAAATTGCTTCGATCCGCGTTGCATCGATTTGCCACTCTTCCAGCCGACCCTGGAGTGCCTGATGGGCTGCCTTCGGATTAGCGACCAGCTTATCATCAATGACATCATGAAGGTACGCAGCCGCCAGCACAGTGAAACGTTGGCCGGTCTGTTCAATCAGTTCAATTCGATCGGCTAACTTAGCCACACGTTGAACATGGAAAAAGTCATGTCCAGACCGGTCTGTGCCCAATTGTCCTTGAGCATATGTCACGATCTTATCCAGTTGTGTCTGTTCTGTTGTCGTTAATCCTTCTGTCATGTCATCGCCTATTTCTCGCGAATAAAATCGCGCAATTTCTTAATGGTTCCGCGTGAGAAATTCAACTCGTCACCGTTACTCATCGTAACATGTCCCTGTGTGAAATTGACGGTTTGAATCTGCTCGGTATTCAAAATGTAACTCTGAAAACCATCAAAGAAATTATCGGCAGTTAATTGACTCGCTAATTCATGGACACTGCCGTTGACCTCATAGCGATTATGCGTAGTTACTACCATCACTTTCTTGAGGTGACGGACTTTTTCAACGTATACCAAATCGTCTTGGCGAACACGGACGAGAAAGCCACCATTCTTAATTTCAATATATGCTGGCTGATCCGGGTGCACTTGATTCAAATGATTTAGAATCTTGACCAGTGTTTGGTGCAATTGCGGTCTGAATTTTTCCGTGTCAAACAAGTACTCTTTTGACAAAAAACCGGTTGGCATTGTCATCGCCGTGATGGTTTCAAATGCCAAATCTTCGCGTACTGAAACATAGACAATGTACCCTAATGGATCAGTTTCCCGAATTCGGCGGGCCAATTCGATTCCGTCTAGGGGCGCATTTAGTTGAATATCCAAAAAGTAGATATTTGGTCCCGGATGCTCCGGCAGCGTCGCTAAAACTTTATCTGGGCGCGCTTCGCTTTCAATTTGGATATTCATGTTTAATTCTTTAAGTTCGTTTTCAAGGCTAGTGGTCAGCCATAGTCGTTCCTTCAAGTTATCTTCACAAACGTAAAGAATCATGACGGTTTCCCCCTCCGTTTACCTGTTCACACCTCAACGATCGCGGTAAACACACGTTGGGCTTCCTTAATTAATACTTATCACGCAATAGATTGTAATGCACCGACTGGCTTAAATGCATGCCACACACCCATTTTAATCAAATTAAGGCTCAAATTATCACAGGGTTATTCTGAGTTTGTCAGTTTGACGAATAAATTCGAGTATACCGTCTTTTCGACCTGATATCAGTTATTATTTCAAACGTGTTTTTCAGCGCACAAAGTCTTTAAATTGACACCCCTAGAATAGCACTCTAAACTGGCGTCAATAGGATATTTGACTTGGAAGTAGCGAGTATGATTACCTGCCAACGACGAATTCAAAACGTCCTATCAAACTACTTTTAAGGGAGCGTTGACTCATGCAAATATCCCCGGTTATTCATATTTCACATCTGCAAAAGCGCTTTGGCAAATTTCAGGCCTTGCACGATGTGACGTTTGACGTCCAACCAGGTGAAGTCTTTGGCTTCATTGGTCCAAACGGTGCCGGAAAATCGACCACGATTCGCACATTACTAGGTCTTCTGCGTGCAACCAGTGGTACCGCCACGATTTTTGGTAAAGATGTTTTCCGGAATGCGGTAAGTATTCACAAAAATATTGCCTATGTTCCTGGCGATGTTTACTTATGGCCGAACCTCACTGGTGGTGAAATCATCGACCTATTTTTGAAACTCAGCCATCAACGGCATTCCAAACGGACCGACAGTTTGATTAAGGCGTTTGGACTCGACACAAGTAAAAAAGCACGTACGTATTCTAAGGGGAACCGCCAAAAAGTTGCTTTGATTGCCGCCCTTTCACAGACAGCCGATTTGTATATCTTCGATGAACCTACTTCAGGCTTAGATCCGCTCAATGAACAGATTTTTCAAGACGAAGTGAAGGCCCTCAAAGCTGACGGCAAAGCGATTCTGCTATCAAGTCACATCCTGTCTGAAGTCGAGCAGATGTGCGATCGTATCGGTATCATCCGTGAAGGTACCATCATTGAAACTGGCACACTCGCTGAAATGCAACACCTAACGCGTACACAAATGACGGTCACTACTAAGACACCACTAACAGACTTGACCAACCAGCCGGGAGTTCATCAACTTAAGCAGTCGGATCCTACTAGCGCAACGTTTGCCGTTGATTCTGACGCCATGACCGTCGTTACACAATATTTGGCCGCTCACCAACTCTTAACGCTTAAAAGTACCCCGCCGACTTTGGAAGATCTGTTTCTTCGCTATTATGGCAAACAGACTGACCAAGTAACGAATTCGGAGACAGGAGATGGGACAGATGCCTAAACGTCCTTTTTTCCAATCAGGCACGTTACTGCGAATCAATTTACGCCGTGATTGGCTTAGAATCCTAATCTGGTTGATTGCGCTTGGCGGATTATTTGCGAGTGTCGCTGCCAAGTTCAATAACCTTTACGGCAGCAAACATGCCATTGCTCAAATCACTACGACGCTCAACACGCCGGCCATGATTTCATTATTTGGTCGGCTCCCCAACGGACCATATAGTTCCGCAGATGTTTTTGCCGGTGAAATGACTGTCTTCATGGCAATTTTTGGTGCCATCATGAATTTTACATTAGCTATCGCCCTCACTCGCGGTGATGAAGACAGCGGTCTAACGGAACTGGTGTCAGCACGCTACGTTGGACCTTATGCAACCTTGATGGCGGCCATTAATGAGCTGTTAATTGTGAACGGACTGCTGGCGTTACTTTATGCCGGTGGACTGCAATTGGCTGGATTGAATGGTACCAATACTGGTGGCAATTTAGTGCTTGGCATCAGTTTAGGACTCAGTGGTTTAATGTTTGGACTACTGGCGGTCGTTTGCGCGCAATTAGCGGCCAGTAGCCGTGCCGCCACGAGTCTTGCTTACTTGATTTTTGGCATTATTTATTTGGGCCGCATGTTAACTGACGTTTCACATCCCCGCTACACATGGCTTTCACCGCTCGGCTGGGTCGAGAAGTTGCAAACATATCGCAGTAATAATTGGCTACCTGCCGGCTTAATGACCGTCACCATTATTTTATTAACCATGCTCGCAGTTACCCTACGCGCTCATCGCGATCTCAATGCCGGAGTGCTGGCCACCCGTCCCGGTCGTCGTCAAGCTAGTCCATTCTTGCGCGGCCCCGTCACTTTAGTTGGCCGTCTTGAACGCAACACGATTTTAGCGTGGGTGGTTGGCCTGTTTATCTTCGCGGCGATGTACGGGTCGGTATTTAACACCGTGGCCGACATTTTGAAATCCAACCCAATTACCGTAAAACTATTAGCTGATCCTCACACGGCTGCCTTAGCAACAGAACAAGTTTTGAAATCATTTATCGCACTTTTAATGATCATTTTTACCGTTTGTGCCATTATTCCTGGAATTCAGATCATTTATCGGTTAGCCACTGACGAACAGCGCGGCACGCTTGAAATGTTGCATGCCCATCCAGTTTCACGACTGCGCCTCAATCTTGTATTCACAGGATGGGGCATCGTCACAAGCTTGCTCACATTTGCAGCGGCTGTTACCGGTCTAGCTATCAGCGCTAACATCGTACTCACTCATTCGTTGCCGATCCACGTCTTTATAAATGGCTTTGCCGCAAACGTATCTGCGCTATTACTCTTTTTAGCGCTCGGCGCTGCACTGATTGGTTGGTTACCGCGATTACGTACCCTTTCATGGCTTTATCTAGGCGCAACCTTCTTCATGTCCTACTTTGGTCGATTGTTTGATTTGCCAACGTGGGCCACAAAGCTTACGCCCTTTGGCTTTATCGGTCATGTGCCGGCAACTTCGCTCAATTGGTCCGTCTTCTGGTGGCAAATTGGATTGGCGCTTTTCTTGTTCATCGTTGGGTTGATCGGATATCAAGTACGTGATTTAAAT
>DMZB01000230.1 GCA_003482405.1 Lactobacillus sp.
GTTCAAAGCCCGCACCATTAAAAATAATCAGCGTGGCAATTTGCGCGCGTCAAGACACTATAGCGTGAACGCGCTTCTGAGGGCGAAAACAACCTCGGGTAAATATGAGCAACCTAAAAATGACTTAGACCAGGAATACACTTTATTGTGTCCTGATCTAAGTCATTTTTGAATACTTTATTTACGGCTCTGGTTCCGGTTTGCCAAACAATAACTTGGTGACCAGTTTGAAGCTACGAACCGTCGTATGAATCTGATGGTGATTGGTTTTATTCATCAAAATTTCGTGATAGCTAGGCACAATGCCGCGGACCAAGTACCGTAACGATTGCGCCTGAACGATTGGCACCGAGTTGTCAGTGTCTTCACCGTTAGCCGAACCGTAAACATTGGTGATAATCGCATTTTTATTGGCCCACAGATTGGTCCGGTCCGCCATTAAACGCCGATAAATTCGCGTCGGCCGTTTTGGTTTGCTGTTTGCGTAAACATCTTTAGCCCGATCAACGCCTTCGTCAATCGGCGTCCCTAGCAAGATCATTTTATGCAGTTTCGGCAGTTTTTTATTGTTCCCATCACGAATCAACTGTGTCACCATAGCACTGCCGCCCCATGAGTGCCCAACGGCATTATACTCATTGACATGATATTTTTTCTTCAACAACAACAAAATCTGATTCAGCCATCTTGCTTGTGGTTGATAGCTATTGCCAAGGTTGTGGTCAAACGTAATTTGGATCAACGGATTGATATCCGTCTTGCGCAATTGACCAAACACGTGAATACGGCCAAAGAAGTCGACATTGATCCGCATAACTTTGCCAGCGGTGTGTTGATCCTGCATATAACCGATCATTGAATTAAACGAATTAGCTGATGTTGCCCACCCTGGCATAAAAATTGTTGGCGTGTGCGTCTTTTCGACACTCGCGC
The DNA here is from genome assembly GCA_003482405.1 of Lactobacillus sp. GTDB lineage: Bacteria > Bacillota > Bacilli > Lactobacillales > Lactobacillaceae > Furfurilactobacillus. The sequence continues at coordinate 934 of DMZB01000230.1, forward strand.
TCACTTGGCTACTAGTTAGTGGCTCGGCCGTGACACCGATGCTTGTAACCTTGCGAAATAATACAAAACTTGCGCCCAACACAAGAATCACTGCGCTGGCAATTGTCCAAATTCGTCGATGCACGTTTACGCCTCCTTCTAATAACTAACCACAATACGTCAGCCTTTGATTTCTAACTAACTTTACCGCTTTCAAACCTGCGTGACTAGTCGTCAAACACGCATTTAGTTCAGATAATTAATAAACAGATAATATCATAATTTATGTTTAAACTGGCCACGCAGAAGTTCCCTATTATTTCGAGTACTATTTCCTGAGTTTACAGACACAATTCGTTATACTGTTGCCAAACGTAAATTGGAGGGATCAACTATGACGCAACCAGTTCTAGCAATCGTGGGGGTTGGCAATACCGGATTAGCGCAGGCCCAAGCCGCTCTATTCGGTCACCATGGATTTCAAATCGCTTTGCTATCCCGCGATGAAGTAATTTTAAAAAACGCTGCCGACGATCTTCAGCATCAACAAATCAACGCCACGATTTTTTCAGTCGACCTAACCAAACCTGAAACCATCGCCGCTACGTTTGAACAAGTTAATCAACTGGGGCAACTGACAGCCGTTATCTTTAATGCCACATTCCGTCCAGGAGTAAAGCCACGGGAAATGACCGCCGAACTCGCTACCACCGGCATGTTGATTGGGGCCGTGGCACCAGTCGCCATCGCGCATGCCGCCATTCCGGCGATGTTGAAGACACCTGAACCGACAGCTTTGCTTTTCACCAATAGCATCGCTGCCAATAAACCATCCACAAATGCGGCCTTGCAATCAATGGAGAAGGCCGCGATGAAAAACTTTGTCACAACGTTGAATGCAGATCTTGCTGACACAAACATTTTTGCAGGACAAGTTACCATTAACACGTATGTGCGTAGTGACCATCGGGCTAATCAGGATCCGAACAACATTGCCAAAGCCTACTACAAGCTGTTTAAGGAGCGAACACCCGTAGACCTGCCATATCATGATTTGATTGAAGACGATCTGTAGACGCCATAAGAAAGAGCGGAAAGATTGAACACTGACAAGAGTGGTTGTGAAAGTAAGTATGTTTGGACGAATGATGTGAGTGATATCGCGCTCCAAAGTCCTGAGAATTCCGCTTAACCCAAAACTGACCCACTCCCAAAGTTCGGGAATAGGTCAGTTTTACGTTAATGCTCGTTCTCAAAACATACTTGTGTCACAGCTCTTCTTTGCTCTATGAAAATTTCGAGAATTTTTTACATCCCTATCCCTATATGTGACAGCACCCTTATCATCCACGACGTTTGACCAACATTCTAATCAGTAAAACGACATCAATCACTACAGCAAAAATGTACGCGACACCATACAAAGCAAATGGCACTAGTGCCGAACCGCCATTTGGTGCGCCCTGCGAAGCCCACGCAGAGTTATACTCCATTTGTGCAAACGATTCACCATGCTCATCGTAACCGCGCCGGATAAAGCCACGTGAATCCGTATTTTTATGCGCTCGTCTTGCTAGACGCCACTTACGAACACCGTTGCGTGCAAACGGGTAGAGTAGTATCAAATTCAGTAAATTCACATAGTCGAAGACGAGCAAGTGTGTATCTAAACCACCTGCAGGCTTTAAATGCGCGATAAGTGTAAAGAATGCAAAGAAAATTAATCCAAGCAAGTATGAAACCATAATTTGTACCCCTTTTTGCATCTCACACTCCCCCACTTCATATTGATCTTGTTCACATTCTAGCCTAGAGCCACTAAAACCGCACGCTTTTTCCTTTTATGGAATGCGTGCGGTTCTATTTTTTTCTGTAAAACAACTGCTATTTTAAAACAAATCCATTTGCTTTGAGTCATCGGTTCGGTCTCGTTTGAGCGGCTCATTGTCTACTGGTACCAGCGGATTTACTTCTGTCCGTTTGCCGCTTGGATTATCGTCGTTCATGGCATCCATCGTTTTATTCAACAGTTCGTCGACAAACACGTTTCCGGAATTATCCGCATGCCCTTTGGTCCACTCAAACCGTAAATGTGTAAAAAACTTCAACTGCAAGCTCATTGCCTGCCACAATTCCTTATTGGCTAGCTCACCAGCACTACGCTTCCAGCCGCGTCGTTGCCAACCAGCAAGCCAATTTTTAGTGATCGCATCCAACACATATTTAGAATCCAGCACCGCTAAAATCGGTTCATTGTTCAAACCTGCCTTCTGCAATGCACTCAACGCCATCAGTAGTCCCGTAATTTCCATCTTATTGTTGGTCGCGCCAAATTCGCCAAGTGAATCAAAGTACTGTTGACCATCCTGCTTAATCAAGTAGGCCCATGCCGCTTTATCACCTTGACGCACATGTCCACCAGCAACGTTGCCGGTGTTTCTCGAGCCACCATCCGAGTACATTACAATACGTTCGGTAACAGGCTGATCTACTACTCTCTGCTGTGATGAAGCATTTATTTTTTTAGGTTTAGCTATACCTGTCTTTACATATTGACCACCCGCATCAAGCCATTGCTGAGCAGCCTCACGGGTTGGAAAGCTCTTATAGCGAGCCCCAGCCATATCATCGACCTGTTTCTTGGCTTCGGCCCACGTGGTAAAAATACCCGTTTTGCGGCCACGCGCGATTGCGTAAAATTTCTTACCTGCCATAATAACCTCACTTTTTAGTTGACGCTGCTAGCCATCGTTGCCACAACTTTTGTTGAACGACGGGCATCGGATACTCGTTAAACGCACGCTCTGGTACAATCTCGCCAGCAAACAAACTGATATCGGGACGTTGCTTTAATTCAGCTGAAAAAATCTGAATTTGCCACTTCAGGTGCGTAAAAGTGTGCGTTACTTGCCGTCCGCCAATGGGAGCTAGCGATAATGAAATCTCTGTTTCTGTCGCGAAGGCCTGCTGCGCACGTTGAACTAAGTCAACATCCATTAAATCAGATAACTGTTCATCATCTTTTAACAAGTCATCTATTTTAATTAGTGGAAATGTCCACAAATTAGCCAGCAGACCGTTTGATGGACGTTTGGTCATCAGGTAACCGTCTGGCGTGTTAACAACTAAGGCAATATAATCCACCGGTACAGGCCGCGGCTTAGCCGTTTTTACCGGATAATCCAACACATGCCCCGTTTTATAGGACTGGTCGAATTCTTTAACTGGTGACTGTTCAACGTTAGGATTCTTTGCCGTCATGTAACTGCTACCTAAATCCATAATTGCTTGATTGAAATCACCGGGCCGGTTTGGGTCAATAATTTTATCAATCGTTGCTTCAAATAACTTGCGCGTGGCTGGCTTGGTAATATCATCATCGATGGTCAATAATCTACCAAATACCCGAAACGCATTTCCATCAACCGCCGCAACTGGCTCGCCAAACGCAATGCTGGCAATCGCCCCAGCCGTGTATGGTCCAATTCCGGTAAGTTCCTGCAATTTTTCGGCCGTTTCTGGCCAAACACCATGGCGGTCTTCAACAATTTCTTGCGCTGCACGCTGTAAGTTACGCGCTCGTGAATAATAACCAAGCCCTTCCCACGCCTTTAATAGCTGTTCTGGCTGAGCTGCCGACAAATCGTTGACAGTCGGAAACGTTCGCATGAACCGTTCATAATAGGGAATCACTGTGTTCACTTGAGTTTGTTGCAACATGATTTCTGAAACCCAAACATGATAGGGATCATGATCGCGACGCCATGGCAAGTCCCGTTTGTTCTTGTCGTACCACGCTAATAGCGTTTGCCGAAACGCGACAATCGTTTGTTCTGACCAGTGTTCCATTGTGGCACTCCCATCGTTTGTTAGTGCTGTTATCGTAGCATATTTTGAAGGCGTTAAAGCACAATCGTCGCAACTTCCAATTCATCATTGGCTTGGTTCACCGCTCGTTGAATCTGCGCATGATTATGATGGTCAGAACCGACGACCAATAAATCATACGAAAAGTCCGTGCAGTATACCTCTTCCGTCAAACGAGCCAAGTTACTCCCCTTTTTGATGGAAACCGTCACATTGTTTACACCCAGTCCCTGAGCGATATCACTCAAATCTGTGGCAAACTTAGCCGCAGCATCATGCTGTTTGCGCATGTAGCTAGGGTTTAAAGCATTAAATACACTTAAATTATCATCATCAATCCATACAATAATACCGAGACTAGCGTGATTGCTCAGTGCTGTCTGCAGCGCGTAGTCAAACGCGTCAATATTCTCTGTAGATGCATCCACTACGACAGAAACCATATCAAATCGAGTTGCTTCTGCTAATTCCATAAGATCACTTCCGTTTAAAAAATGAATGTTTCTCTTGGAAACAATAAAAGAAGTATAGCACCTATTGTTTCCAAAAGAAACATTTCGCGTTAAAATAAACATATTAATTCAAATGGAGGAATGGATATGGACCATTCACGTGCACAAGAAATCAACGACCTGTATACGGGCCTTCTCAACTTTGAAACGGCCAGCCACCCGTTTGACATGCGCTTTCAACAAGCTGTTTTGATGCATGACCGCTTTGGTAAGGTCCCAGGTGATATCAATCATCATGAACGTCACAACATGGATCACTGGGCAAATCATTTTGATCGTCACTTTAAGGGGCCACTTCGCGACGTTTTGGAAACAATTCAGGCTCATCCACAAATCAACGCTCATGGCATCAGTGATAATCTCGACATTTTGCCTGGCACTCTTTCCAAATATCTCAAACGTTTGATTGGCCGTAATTTAGTCGAAGAACAGACCAATCCCGAAAATCGTCGGGAAAAATTTTATACCTTAACTAACGCTGGTACCTGGTTATTGTCGCTCGCACATGGAATTCAAGAAGATGACCATGATGCAAAAACATCAGTGGTCGATGAATTTACGCCGGCTGAACAAGATGTTATCGTTCGTTTCTTAGTGGCCATGCGCCATCGCAATGATCAAACAAAAACACAGTCTGGTGCCGATCCTCACGCAGACAAATAAAAGCACTGATTAGCGGCTTGGCTAGTCAGTGCTTTCAATAATTACGCTTCATACAACGCAGTGGATAAGTAACGTTCACCATTATCTGCTGCTAGGGCTAATACTTTGTGGCCTGCACCTAATGTTTTGGCCCGTTCAATTGCCGCCCAGACAGCAGCGCCACCGGTAAAGCCAAGT
>DMZB01000229.1:0-1644 GCA_003482405.1 Lactobacillus sp.
AAACATACTAAGATTAGCTCGATAGAAACCGAATAAGTTTCTACCGAGTTTTTTCGTTACACTGAATATGAGGCATAAGACCGCACAAAACCTCTGGAGCCACGAGCCCGCATCAAAAACGGATCTACGTCATATTCTCTCACTAACTAGGTTTAAGTTTGTGGATCTTCGAGACCGTGTTTAGGAAATGAAGTGTGTGAGATTATTGGCGTCTTGTCTCAAAATATTTAGGAAGGTGTTTTTTTGATTTATACAAATATTGTCGGTGTTGACGTGTCGAAAGGAAAAAGTGCCGTGGCCATACTAAGCAATGGTGTCTGTGTGCATCGTTTTACTTTTACACACACTAAAACGGGTTTTCAGACATTGAAACATTACTTAATTAAGTTATCGCAACCCATTATTTACTTCGAAGCAACAGGTATCTATTCACGGCCGATTCAAACCTTTTGTGAGTGTGAACAAGTTCCATATGTGCAGCTCAATCCGTTATCGTTATACTTTCAAACTAGTGATTTACGTCGTTTAAAGACTGATCGAACAGATGCCTTAAAAATTGCCCAGAATGCGTTGAAGTATCCACATGAACCAACACATCAGTTTGCGCCAATTTACGTCAGGCTTCGTGAACTAACCCGTTTTCACGAGCAGGTTGACGATGATATTAAATTAATGCGCTCAAAACTGCATGTCGCTTTACAACAGACTTTTCCAGAATTGGAATACCTGTTTGCTAGTCGGGTTTCGAAATTGACACTAAATATTATTGAGCTGTTTCCACATCCGGATTATGTCGTCGGGCAATCACGTACAAAATTAAAGCACACATTAATACGTCAGACAGATAAAAAGATCTCTGACACTAAAGCCTTACGACGAGCCGAAGAACTCATCCGTTACGCAAAGCTCAGCTATCCAGCGGTTAGCGCTAACAGTGTTCAAGTTGATGAAGTTCGCTATTACGCTCGTCAAATCAAGATGTTATTAGAAAATAAAGCAGACTTAGTTAAACAGCTTGTAGAAACTGCTAAAAAAGTGCGTGAATTTGAACTATTCGTGAGTTTCCCTGGTATTGGCGATCTCTCGGCAGCTGAAATCATTGGTGAAAGTGGTGACTTACGTCGTTTTGACAATGCCAACCAAATCAACGCGTATGTCGGCATTGATATTAATCGTTACCAGTCTGGCACCTATACACGCACTGATCACATTAATAAACGTGGTAATGCGCACCTACGTATGATTTTATTCTTCACCGTTAAAAACATGATTCGCCAACAAGCGGTAGCTAAAAACCATATCGTCGATTACTACTATCGATTAAAAAAAGGGCCTCATCCCAAACGGGACAAGGTCGCAACGGTGGCTTGTATGAATAAATTGATCTATTGCCTGTACGCAATGGTTCAACACCACCGAAAGTATGACTATGCGCCACACCACGGGCTCTAGGCTCAAATAGGAATATTTCCTATAAGTTCATTCTACCAGCTCCACTAAAATTTTAAATCCTTTAGTGGCAGCTTATTTGGTTTACACTTTTTTATTTCAGTTAGTTTCTTGGAAACACACAGAAGCTTAATAAAAATCACACGACCGTTTAAGACCCCTTAAACCTCAACAATAAGACCTGAATCACATCCC
>DMZB01000229.1:1833-5559 GCA_003482405.1 Lactobacillus sp.
CAGACTTGACTAATCGTAGGAACGAGGTTGTGACATAAGTTTATCTTGGACGAGCGATGTAAGTGATATCGCGCTCCAAAGTCCTGAGAATTCCGCTTAACCCAAAACTGACCCATTCCCAAAGTTCGGGAATAGGTCAGTTTTATATTAATGCTCGTTCTCAAAACGGACTTGCGTCACAGCTCCATTTCGATCATATTTTATCTTAAAACTAACGCGAAACAGTTTTAATACTGCTCCAAATATTGATCGCGTTCCCATTTTGTCACTGACTGACGATAAGAGGCCCATTCCAACTTTTTAGCTTCCACAAAGCTTTGGAAAAGGTGATCGCCCAAGGCCGCCTTCATCACTGGATCACTTTGTAAGGCCTTCGTGGCGTTATGCAAATTGTCCGGCAGATTACTAATGTGGTTGGTTTCGCGTTCCTTCTCATCCATGGAATAAATATTACGGTCCACGGAATCATTCGGTGTCATGTTGTTTCGAATCCCGTCCAGGCCAGCTTCAAGCATGGCCGCAATGGCTAAGTATGGATTAGCAGCCGGATCAACAGAGCGTAATTCCAAACGGGTTGAGTTGCCACGTGCGCTTGGAACACGCACCAGTGGTGAACGGTTGGAACCAGACCAAGCCACATAAACAGGAGCTTCAAAACCGGGTACCAGTCGTTTGTACGAGTTTACGATGGGATTCACAATCGCAGTTAGGTTTCGTGCATGTGCAAGTAGGCCACCGAGAAAATGATAGGCCGTTTCACTTAATTTCAGTTCACCATCAGCATCGTAAAAGGCATTCCCCTTATCCGTCGACAGTGACATGTTCATATGCATACCTGAACCGTTAATACCCTCCAATGGCTTTGGCATAAATGTGGCAAACAATCCGTACTTTCTCGCAATCGTCTTCACGACGAGCTTAAAAGTCTGAATGTTGTCGGCCGCTTCCAGTGCATTAGCGTACTTGAAGTCAATTTCATGTTGGCCAGGCGCCACCTCATGATGGGCAGCTTCAACTTCAAAGCCCATCTTCTCCAATTCAAGGACGATGTCACGACGGCAATTTTCGCCTAAATCCATCGGGGCTAAATCAAAGTAGCTCCCCTTATCATTCAGCTTCAGCGTTGGTTCGCCATTTTCATTCATCTTGAATAAGAAAAACTCTGGTTCTGGGCCAATATTAAATGAATTAAAGCCAGCTGCCTTCATTTCGTCGACCACGCGGATTAAGTTGTTACGTGGGTCACCAGCAAATGGTTTGCCATCGGTCGTATAAACTTCACAGATTACGCGGGCAACACGGCCATGTTCACTTCCCCAAGGGAAAACCATCCAGGTTGATAAATCCGGGTGTAAATACATATCACTTTCTTCAATTCGAACAAAGCCATCAATAGACGAGCCGTCAAACATAAGCTTGTTATCTAACAATTTGTCCAGTTGGCTGGTTGGAACCTCAACGTTTTTGATGGACCCCATCAGATCTGTAAACATCAATCGCAGAAATTCGACATGTTCTGTCTTCACTAAATCACGAATCTCGTCTTTTGTGTAAACCTTTTTTGCCATGAACTCGCCTTTCCCTTTCCAAAACACTCAACTTACCAACACAATTACAAATGCTGCTGCAATCCAGACTGAGGCGGTCGCATTCCCGCCAGTTGCTGCATTTCCGCCTCCAACAACTGACGTGCCCGTTCATCTGATAGGCGATCATGACTTGCTTGCGTTTGATCAATCAGATGAGTCTGGGCGTAAAGCCGTCGCATCGTCGCAAAATCCATGCCACTCGCTAGCCCGTCCTTGACCTCAAGTAATCGATCGACATCATTTAGTGAATATCGTCGGCGATTACCTTCATTTCTGGCTGGATGAACCAGTGCCTGCGTTTCATAGTAACGAATCTGTCTGGCCGACAGATCCGTCAATGCCATGACTGTGCTCATTGGCAGGATTGCAAGTGATCGTCGCAATTGCTTTTCTGCCATTAACGCGCCTCCTGAAACAACCTCAACCACTTAAACAAGTGAATCATCCCACTGTGATATCGCAATGTCAATCGTTCATGTCAGAAGTTCTGACACGAGAACTAATTATTTTATTTTTAATCAACCAATTACGCTTTTGATCCCAGCCAGTCTGCCGTTTGGACTTCAATCTGACCAAGTTCTGCAGGTTGGTTCACAAGATCATACCAAGATACTGCCATTTGATGGCGGAACCATGTTAATTGACGTTTTGCATAATGACGCGAATTTTGCTTAAGTGACTCAACCGCCGTAGTCAGCGTGATATCGTGATTAAAGTAAGGGAAAAACTCTTTATAGCCGATACCATGGCCGGCCTGTAACGACGGGCCACCTTGTTCGTAAAGCCAACGGGCTTCATTCTCTAATCCACTTTGCATCATCACGTCAACGCGCTGATTAATTCGGTTGTACAACTGTGCACGTTCCGTATTTAGGCCCACGGCAAGTGCGTTATATCGATTCGGGTGGTCTTCTTGCTGTTCAATTGAGTGTCCCGTTGTCTCATAAACTTCAAGTGCCCGAATCACACGCCGCACATTACCAGCAGGAATCTTTTGGGCTGCCAACGTATCACGTTCAGCCAACTGTTGCCAGACCCACTGGTTTCCGTTAGTGACCGCTAATTGTTGCCAATGCGTTCTGAATGCAGTATTGGCGGGCGTACCAAGTTTCAGCCCCGTCAACAAAGCTTGCAAATAAAAGCCGGTGCCACCCACAATGATCGGCAAATGTTGCCGCTGACCAATCTGTGTGATCAGTACTGAGGCACGTTCAACGAAATCAGCCACCGTGAAGGTCTCCTGAACATCGCGTTCATCAATTAAAAAATGCGGCACGTCTTGCCGCTCTGCCGGCGTAACTTTGGCCGTTCCAATATCCAAATGACGGTAAACCTGCATCGAATCGCCCGAAATAATTTCGCCATCAAAGTGCTGAGCCAGTTTAATTGATAAATCCGTTTTGCCGACGGCGGTCGGTCCCACAATCACTAATACTTTTGGTTTCATGCCATAAAATTCCTTTGCTTTTGTTGTTGCATCTTTTGAAATAGTAAAGCCAACTCGACCTCATCCGTGATGATTGCAGCGACATCGTGCTCAAAACACCATTTGATCAAGGGCAACCGATTCACTGTCCAAAATCGCAGTTGACTGCAATGATTGATCAACCAGTGATAATGCAGAAAAAGTAACCACCATTTGGGGTGAACACCTGTGATTTTTCGTTGACCAAGTAATTGCTGTGCACGATGCACCCGCCATCGAATCAACAAGGCCGTTTTAATTGCCGGTGCATCACGTTGAGAAATCTCTGACCGAAATGCGCTTAATAAGGCAACACTAAAACTAGAAACCACAACTTTCGATGCCAAATCAGGAAACAACAGCAGTTGATGGACCAGTGCCACTACAACATGTTGATGATCACGGGACTGAGCCTTTAGTTCAATATTTAAGATACCAGAAAATCTTCGCCGGCGTAGCTGTCTTAACAACAAATTTAGTGTAGGCATTTTTACCGTTGTTGAGTGACCATAGAATTGACACCCAGCGTCCAATTGCTGAATCTGTGCAAGCGTTAGTTGACTGATTTTGCCGGTTCCATTGGTCGTTCGTTCAACTCGGTCATCGTGGCATAAAACCAATTGATGGTCCGCCGTTTCCTGGACGTCTGTTTCTAAGCCGTCAGCGCCCAAA
>DMZB01000194.1 GCA_003482405.1 Lactobacillus sp.
GATTAATGTTTTCATATGTCAAGTTGTGAAAATAATAACAAAATAACAGAGGAATATCCTTTTATCCCAGTATTTGTGTGCATTCTGGTTCATCGACCATCAGACCACTTGAATCAACACTTTTTCATTTAAAAATTAATTATTCACACAAACATTTCACAATCATTCTGCGACCAAATAAAGTCATTTTCAAGAAATCAGTTACTAACTTAATTGTTTTCAACATAGTGCCTTATTCCTATGTTACACGTGAAACATCGGCCATTAAACGTGACGTGCATTTTCGACCATTTAGCTCGATTGATCCCCTGTTTCAATGCAACCAGGCTTAAAAACATTAATTATGCTCCTTGAAACATCATTCGGGCGAGAAAAGGTAATCTTACGGTAAAATAAGGGAAAGGTTATTTTACAAAAAAGGCGGTGAGGATCTATGACTGACGTTTTGACTCTAACGAATATCGCAAAACACTTCGAAAACCATCAGGTCTTAAAGAACGTGACTTTTTCTGTCCCAGCCGGTCAAATCGTGGGCTACATTGGACAAAACGGTGCCGGCAAAAGCACAACGTTAAAAATCATTCTTGGTTTAGAACAGGCTAGTGACGGCGAGGTTACGATTCTGGGGCAATCTTTAAAGGACAATCGTGATGCCTTAATGCAGCGCATTGGTTACGTCCCCGAAAACGCGGATATCTTTGAGGCGCTGACAGCTAACGAATATCTGAGTTTTATTGGCCAGCTATACGGATTAACAGAATCGGATGCGCGCTACAAAGCGCAACAATTACTAACCATTCTGGGTAATGGTGCGAGCTTCAATAAACCGATCAGTAGTTTTTCAAAAGGCATGCGGCAAAGCGTGCTGATTATCGCAAGTCTATTGCATAATCCAGAACTGCTTTTCTGGGACGAACCACTGAACGGACTGGACGCCAATACCGTTCTCATTATTGAAGAAGTCTTGGCTAAACTACGTGATCAAGGCAAAACGATTTTCTACTCTTCACACATCTTAGACGTGGTGCAGGCTGTGAGTGATCAAATATTATTGCTTAATGACGGTCGGGTTGCCGCACAAGGAACGTTTGCTGATTTGTCGCATAACTCAGATACATCATTGCAGCAACTATTTAATGATATGACTGGTTTCAAAGAACATGGCGAAAAAGCTCAGGCCATAATTGATGTACTGGGGGTGTCCTAAATGCTCTATAAGAAGAACAAACAGCAAAAGGAAAGTGGCTTGCTGACTTTCTTAGATCACTTTCAGGGCGTGCTCACGAAACGTCACATCAATTACACTCAGTTACGTTTGATTCTAAAATATAAGCTATTACTTGATGCACGTGATACGTCACTTTTCACATTATTCACACAAATGCGCTCACAACACGATCGTCGACAAGACGAGATTCCAACTGCACGCGGCGTGTTAGCCTCGATGTGGTATTACGGAATCTACGGCGTCATCTTCGGTTTGCTCTTCCTTTTTGGCGCCTCATTCACGACAATCTGTTATTTCTTCCTAACCTACTTCGTCATCCTGTTTACGACCATCTTATCTAGTTTTTCATCAATCTTACTCGATCCGCGTGATCGTGACATTATCGGCGTTCGTGGCGTCAATGACCGCACTTTAAATGCTGCTAGATTGATTCATGTCAGCTATTACATTGGTAGCGTTGCCCTACTGCTTGTGGTGCCAGCCATCCTCGTACTGAGTTGGAAAGCATCAGTTTTATTTGCCATCTTATTTTTCATCGTGACCTTATTATTTACGCTCTTTACGTCGTTTGTTGCACTACTGCTATACTTCATTATTTTGCATTCTTTTAACGGCGATAAGTTGCGAAACCTAATCAATGTCTTTCAGGTTGCGTTTATGATTCTGATTTATGCTGCCGCACAATTACCAAACTTACTAGACGGACTTAACGTCAATTTCACGATTACACCAATCTGGCACTGGTGGAGTATCTTTGCTTTTCCATTCTGGTTTGCCGCTCCGCTAGCCGCATGGCAATCATCATGGACACCCAGCTTGGTTATTTTCACCAGTGCCGCCGTCATCGGGTTAATTGTCAGTCTCGGCTACTATCTTCACATCAGCAATCAGTTTGAAGTGATGCTTCAAAAGTTGGCCACTCACTCTGACAAAACACCGCGCATTGGCATTTGGCAACGACTCATGGGGTTGCCTTATCGACGTCATCCTCAAAAAGAAAATTATTTCAATCTTGCCTGGCGATTAAATCAAACGGAACGTGATTATCATCTTCGAGTTTATCCTGTGTTAGGCCTGACAGTCGTTCTCGTGTTTGTTTTCCTCGTAGAACTCGGGATCGATGGCGGTCGCTGGCAGTCTATTCTGCAAAATCGTTGGCTCACGCTGACCGTCTATGCGATGACCTTTGCCATCCCGCAACTCATGATCAATCTGCGTTACAGTAGCCATCCAGAAGCAATGAATGTGTTCAAGGTAATACCCAATTTTCAACCGAAAGAGTTCCAACAAGCCACGGTGTGGATGGCCGTTTCACGCTTACTAATTCCGCAAGCCGTTTTACTGGCAGTCCTCTTAACACCACTACTCGGCTGGCAAGGTCTGGTTACAGATATCAATGCAACATTATATTCATTTATTATTTCCACTGCGGTTGCAAACCAAACGATGTCACTACCTTTTAACGCAGTGTACACAGCAAATCAATCCAGCTCGCTCGGACTTGTCAATTCATTTATGACACTGCTGGCACTCATTCCTGGTATTGGTTTAAACACACTCGCACTCATTCCTAAAGCCGGCTGGGGTAACCTCATCATTACTGTTTTATGGATTGTTGTGATCCTCATGTTTCGGTACTTTCAACGTACTCCTGCAACCCGTTATCAATAAGTGCGAATAACTGGTGGGACGTAACTATTAATAAATGTCCAAACATCAGACAACGAGTCTGAAAAAAGTAATTTTTGTCGATCAGGTTCAGTTAAAAAAGCCTCTTCAGTCATACGGTCAAACATTTGTCGCAATGGATCATAGTATCCGTTAACGTTAAAGAAGACACAAGGATCATCATTATCGCCGATTCGGGCCCATGAATACGCCTCAGCAATTTCTTCCAACGTTCCCGGTCCACCTGGCAGTGCCACGCAGGCGTCGGCTTCTTTCATCATGGTAGCTTTGCGAACGTCCATGTCAGCAACAACTCGCAGGTCAGTTAAGGTCTTTAAAGCGGTTCCCCGGTCGTACAGGTCCTGTGGAATAATGCCATGCACTTGACCACCATCACTGATAACAGTGTTGGCCAACACACCCATTAAACCGACGCCACCGCCACCGTAAACAAGTTCTAAATCATGTGCAACCAGCCAATGGGCGAGCTCAACCGTCGCTGCTTCATACATCGGTTTATTACCTGTTGACGCACCACAATACACTGCCACTTTTTTCATCCGTATAGCCATCCTTTTTTCTTAATTGCTGTTTGTTTATCTTAGCACCACAAACCAGTAGTTATGTGAAAGAAATTTAGCAATATTATGAAAATCACATGGCGATTCTGCCAAACAACTAAAAATTTTATATTCGTGATTTACTCATCTATTTGTGATTTACTCATCTCATAAATAACATCAAACTTTCCTGTTGACAAAAAACGATTCGATACTGGCATCACAGCCTTGTATCGAATCGTTTGCGTTTATCATTCAATTTTGATATCGGAGAAATCGACCATGGTCTGTTTTCTCGCCAAGTTTACTTTTCAGCTAGATCCTGCCCATCTACCGACTTCAAACGATCAGACAGATCAAACATTGCAGACCGGGAGTTAACGTACGTATCATCGTCATAATTCAACAAGTCTTGGCAATCCGTTACGTGTTGATAGATTTCATCACGCTTGGACTTGGCCTTCGCAGTTAATTTCACAACGACCTGACGTTCATCAACCTTTGAGCGTGTTCGTTTGACCCAACCATTACTTTCAAGTCGGCGTAATAGTGGCGTCAAAGTACCACTATCAAGGCTAACCCGTTCACCAATTTCGTTGACAGTTAACTTGTCTTTTTCCCATAGGACACAAAGTGCAATGTACTGTGGAAACGTTAATCCGTATGGTTTTAGCGTTTCGATATAGAAGTGATTAAATAATTTATTTGCGTTATAAACAGCGACACAAAGTTGATCGTCAATTAAACGTGGTTTAACATCTGCTGCCATGGTGACTCCTCCAATTACTCTGCCGTTTCAAAAAAATCCTTTTTAATATCCACAAGACTATCACATTAAGGACCTAAATAGCTAGTTTCATATTCGGAATTTTATTAGCAATAAGTCGCCAACCCGCTACCAAATACTACTTAATACTCGTGTACTTAAAGTTCCATTGTGTTCCGGCTGTATTATGAATAATGCCATGGACGTCATTTTGTTGCAAGTAAGCGTAATTTGCCTGATATAACGGGGTAAAGCTTTGAACACGGTTCAAATATTGACTAGCCTGAATCAAATCTTGCCAACGTTTTGCCGGCTCATTGGCGTCTGCGTTTTGGGCTCTTTCAATAAGATCATCGTACTTGCTGTCAGACCATTTACCGTAGTTATAAGCTGTGTTACTCTGCGGGATTTGAAGGAATGTAATTGGATCATTAAAATCGCCACCCCAACCGGAGAGCATTATATCAAATTCGCCTTTTTGTCCCTGCTGATCAGCTGCTTTGGATGGGATTGAGTGAATGTTGATAGTCAAACCAGGCAAGTTTTTTTCCAATTGACTCTTGAGGTACTGAGCTACCATCGGACTGGTTCCATCGTCGTCTGTTGATAGCAGCGTCAACGTCAGCTTTTTAATGCCAACCTCTTTTAAACCTGTCGCAAACTTTTTCTTTGCCAATTGTGGTTCGTACGCTACTGTATGGGCCACTTTTTGCTCACTGGCAAAATCCTGTTTGGTTCTGGCGTCCTTGGCTAATCCGCCAGGGACAAATCCAGTTGGAACCCGTGAACCATCTCCGAGCACCTTTTCAGTCAGTTGCGCGCGGTTGACAGACAGTGCGACGGCCTGACGAATGTTTACATTGTTGGTAGCCTTATTGTTAGTCGCGTTGCTATCACGGAAATTCCACTTTAAATATGTCATGTAAGAATATGGGTATTGACGGAAACGAGAGTCATCCCGGTAATTTTTCACCTGCTGATTAGATAATAGTGTCAGGCTAAGCTTCTTCTGATCAAAAATCTCCACGCCCGTCGTGTTATTGCCAATAACTTGATAGGTAATCTTATTCAGTTTGACAGCCTTTTTATCCCAATACTGGTTATTTTTGACAAACTGCCACTTGTTGCCAGTTCCGTTCCAACCTTCCATCTTAAACGGTCCACTGTACACCATGTACTTTGACGTCGTTGCGTACTTCTTCCCATATTTTTCCACAACCCGTTGATTCTGTGGCGCGAACAGTGGGTAGGCCATCAATAGTTTGAAGTATGCGATTGGTTTGTCTAGTTGAACAACCACCGTCGTTTTTGTTGGCGCACTGATTCCCAGAGACTTCACCGGAGCTTTACCGGCATTTACTTGATCTGCATTCTTAATGCCATCAAACAGATAGGCATATTGCGATTTCGTTGATGGCGTTAACGTCCGCCGCCAAGAGTACACGAAGTCTTTGGCAGTTAATGCATCCCCATTGCTCCATTTGAGACCAGGACGTAGATGGAAGGTATAGGTTTTGCCGTCTGCACTAACTGTTGCAGATTTGGCCAGCCCGGGAGTAAGGGTCCCTGATTTACCAAGTCGATAAAAACTTTCAAACACATTCCCCGTCTGTCCATAGCCAGTTGCTTTTGATAAATCAATCGTATCTAAGGGTGCTTGAGCAGACAACTTTAACGTTTGTTTGTCACTACTTGTCGACTGTTTACCACAAGCCGTCAGAACAAGCGCCATCATGGCCAACAATACTGTAATCATTGAAACTAACCGAATCCGTCTATGCAAAAAATAGTGTCTCATTTTCCTTACCCCTCATATTCATTAATTGTGCGGATGAAATGTGGTTCGAATCCCTGTTTGTACCGTAATTCAGG
Organism: Lactobacillus sp.; assembly: GCA_003482405.1. Taxonomy (GTDB): domain Bacteria; phylum Bacillota; class Bacilli; order Lactobacillales; family Lactobacillaceae; genus Furfurilactobacillus. The sequence continues at coordinate 6,095 of DMZB01000194.1, forward strand.
CAGTAAAAAACGCATCCCATCCACTTAGCGGACAAAATGCGTTGCTTACATGATTCATTTTTGCGTTGACGCCCAAACATTAATTTGGGTTCGTGTCACCGCCATTAAAAGAATCCTGTTTTATCAACAGACATTGTTCACCGTGGTCACTAAGTTAATCGATAAACAGCCGGTACAACAACAGAATTGTTTTAATGACATCATTTGGCACGCCCCTTTTAATAGTTGTTAGTCCTGTTACTAACTTGAAGTAAGCATAACTAATTCAGTTCAGGACGTCAACGACTTTTCGAAAAGTCCTGAGTCGATTTTTTCTCCTTGAACTATTTCCTGGGAAATAGTCAGAAACTTCACTTGTTAACACCGAGTTTGCTTTCATCAAAACCAAACACAATGGTCAAAATAGTGCTGACTACGAAGGCAACTGTGATGCCGACAACGTACCAAATGAACGTTGGTGTGGCAAATCCCGGCAATGTTGTTAGGGCACCGAATACGGCTGCAACACCATCAACGTGGAAAAAGCCAATGACAGCACCACCAGCTGCACCACCCAGACAGGCTGCTATGAATGGCCGTCGCATTGGAATTGCAAATCCCCAAATTGTCGGTTCTCCAATACCTGCAACCAGTAACGAAACCAATCCGGAACTGGCTAGTGAGCGCGTCTTAGCCATGTGTGAACGAATCAAGACACCCATTGCAGCACCGGCAATGCCGAAGTTAGAAGTCGCCGCCATCGGAATAATAAAGTCGTGCCCCGCACTCGCAAGGTTTCCAAAGATAATTGGCAGAATTGACCAGTGCAATCCGAAGATAACGAAAACTGGCCACAATCCGCCGATAATTGCCCCGGTGATGGTCGCATTCGTCTTGAGTAGCCATGCCATGATTGCCGCTAGCCCTTCGCCCAAGTATATGCCAATCGGTCCAACAGCAATTAAGACAATTGGGACCACAATGACCAGCGATAAAAGTGGCACGAAAATAACTTGCAGGGTTGGCGTAATAATTCGCTTCAATCCCTTTTCAACATAGCTATAAAACCAAATCGCCAAAAAAGCTGGAATAACCGTGGACGAATATTGTTGCAATACTACTGGAATTGTAAAAAAGTGGGTTAATCCACTCGTCGCACCGTGTTGGAGTAAATTGACGATATTAGGTTCCATCAGCGCGCCGACAATGACCGCACTGCTAATTTGATCGACTTTAAATGCCTTAGCCGCGGAGAACGCCAGTAAAATGGGTAAAAAGTAGAAAACAGCATTAGATGCGGCATATAAAATATGATAACTGCTACTGTTAGCGCTCAACCAGTGTAATTCAGTAGAGAGCACCAGTAGCCCCCGCAAAATTCCCGAACCAGCAAACATTGGAATGATCGGAATAAAAATCTGTGACACAAAATCCAGCAAGCGGCTGCCAATATTTTTAGGTTTGATATTCGGATTATCGCGTTGTATTTCGCTCACCAGCGCCTCAGCGTATGGCGGAAAATTTTCAACATCACTCGGCAAAAATGTCAGTCGTGTCTGCTTCTGGCTCACCGATTCCCATTCTGCTAACTGATCTAACTGTCTTCGTTGATCACTAGTAATTTCGTCTTTAGTGGTCACATGAATCAAATCCGCACTGGCCGTTACCTCACTAATGTTTTCCTTGCCACCTAGTGCCGTAATGATGGGTTTGAAATCATACGTTACTTTTTTTGTTGCCATTATTGTCACCCCTCACCCTTATGAGACGTCCCTCACTTTGTCGTAATTTCAATTGAATTAGCAAGTTTGATAAAGGTTGCAACCTGTTCCGGCGTGGCACCAAGCGTTAGGCTCTGGCGAATTGGCATATTCATGAGGAACTTTGCGTCTGGTCCAGCGTCAAGTAACTTATTGAACACGTCTGCCAGTCCGGACTCTTTCAACGCAGGTTCAAACTCAGGCTGTGCCATTAACGTATTCATGTAGGTGTCCATCGTAACTTGTGGTGTTTTTTGACCCCATTGCAACATAACCTTAGCCGTCAAACGAATATCGTCTGATGCAGAACCGACGAGGATCTCGTAATCACCATTATCAAACCGCCAGCCGGAGCGATTTGCATCATACCAACTAAATGCCCGTCGCGGCACCGTTAGACTAACTAGCTGACTTGCACCTGCTGTTAATGTAGTCTTGGCAAAACCCGCCAATGTTTTTACAGGCATTTCAACAGTGCTGGCGTGATTAGCAACGTAGACTTGAACGACTTCGCGGCCAGTCCGCGTCCCCGTGTTTGTCAATTTAACAGTTACGGCAACGGAATCGCCCTGATCAACAACTTCAAGATCATCATATTTAAAAGTGGTGTAACTGAGCCCGTGCCCAAATGCAAACTGAACGGGTTGTTGTTTTACATCATAGTAACGATAGCCAACGAAAATGCCTTCATGATAAACTTCTTCGCTTGAACTCTTCACAAAAGTGCCATATGTCGGATTGTCCGATAGTCGCAAAGGGAAAGTTTCAGCCAGCTTGCCAGATGGATTTACTACACCGGTTAAAACGTCCCACGTGGCTTCACCAACCGCCTCGCCAGCCAAATATGTTTCCAAGATTGTGGGAACGTTTTTGGCCCACGGCATTTCCACTGAAGAGCCATTTTCCAATACGACGATAACGTTCGTATTGACTGCTAAAATCTTATTAAGCAAGGCAACTTGCTCATCCGGCAATGTCATCTGTGTTTTGTCAAAACCCTCAGATTCCATCGCCTCAGGAAATCCAGCAAAGAAGATCACTTTGTCGGCACCCTGCGCATTCTTAACCGCCTCATCTGCCATCGCTACCGTCGCCGGTTGATCATTAAGTGAGTATCCCGGTGCATACGTGAGTGAATTTGGCAATGTCCGTGCTTGATCTAGCGGTGTGATGACCTGAAATGCGTTGACGTGTGAGCTACCTCCACCTTGATAACGTGGTTGATTTGCAAACGCACCAACGATTGCGAGCGAGTCCGTTTGGGACAGCGGGAGTAATGCCCCTGCGTTCTTTAGTAAAACCATGCCGCCGGTAGCTGCCTCACGTGCAACATCATGCTGCTCTGCTAAAGAGTAGGCCGCCTTATCCTTGAAATTGCCCCACTTCGCGACTGTCCGCAATACGTACAACACAGCACGGTTTAAAGTCGCCATGCTTAAAGTGCCACTGTGAACACCCTCGATCACAGTCTCCTCAGACAGTGCGCCATATCCCGGCATTTCAAGATCTAAGCCAGCTGCCAAAGCAGCTACTTGGTCGGCCACTGCTCCCCAATCAGATAAGATGAGACCATCAAAACCCCACTCATCTCGCAAAATCTGGGTAAGTAAGCGTTGGTTCTGAGAGTTACGTGTCCCATTAATCGCGTTATATGACACCATGATGCTAGCCGGGTGGGCGTCGACAACAACTTTTTCGAACGCAGCTAGATAGATTTCTCTCAATGTTCGCTCACTCATGTTTGAAGAGTTAGTAAACCGTTGCGACTCGCGGTTATTTGCCGCAAAGTGCTTCAGACTTACACCAACGCCAGTTTCCTGCACACCGTTAACATATGCGGTTGCCATTTCCCCGGTTAGGTAAGGATCCTCAGAAAAATATTCAAAATTACGGCCAGCCAGCGGACTACGTTTAATATTAATGGCCGGTCCTAGTAAAAGGCTAATCTGAGCACTATCTGCGGCCACACCGAGTTCATGACCGATTTGATGCATCATCGAGCGGTCAAACGAACTTGCTGCTAACGCGGCACCAGGAAAATTAACAGCGGTAACACTTTTGTTAATTCCTAACGCATCACCACCATCTTCCTGTTTTCGCAGCCCTGATGGTCCATCTGTCATCATTATTCGACCAATGTTTAAACGCTGAATCCCGGCCGTATACCAAAAGTCCTTTCCAGAAACAAGGGCCGCCTTTTCTGCCAACGTCAACTGATCTACTAAGTTTTCATCAACATCTTCAATTTTCATTTTGTCCACTCCCATCCATCTATTTTGACAATCGTTTGACCATTGCCGTTGATGGTCACAATTTGCAAGATATCCCAGCCATATGTTAAGCCCATGCACAATTTCATCGCTTGAAAATCATTCTGATATTGAGAAATTAAGTTATTTATATCGTCGAGCTTCGTAAAGTGACTAACTTTTGCTAACGACCATTACCAAAATTTTGAATGTCTTTAAGCCCATTTAAAGGTCGACTCGCGATACTTGCCGTAACAATTATTAGATGGAGGCTTAATTATGTTAACCGTAAAAGAAGTGACCCCAAGTGAATTCATGGCCTTTGAACAACATTGCCCCACCGGATGTTTCTACCAAACAACCAGCCAGCAGCAACTCCTGGAACGCGGGCATAATTTAACCACCTTCCGTGGCCTCTTTGATAACAATGAACTGGTGATGGCCAGCTTACTTGTTGGTCGAAAGATTCATTTCGGTTACCGTTTTGAAGTTTATGGCGGTCCCTTGATCAAGCCTGGAATGTTGAGCCTTGAACGTTTGCACGTTTATTTGGACGATCTTGAAAACTACGCCTATCAGCATCAAGCACTAGAATTAAAACTGATTCCGTCCCTCGACCGTAAAGTACTAAACGACAGCGGCGAGTTAATCCGTCAGGAAAACGATGAGTTGATCGATGACCTGGGACAACTTGGCTATCACTACACTGATTTCGAATCTGCTGGATATGAGGGTGCCGCGCACGCCAACCATTACGTCTATAAAAAGGACCTATCCGAGCTCGACGCAGACAGTTTGCCAAAAACGTATAGCGCAAAAACACTGTACAACTTAAATAAGGCCAAAGAGTTCGGCGTCACATTACGCCAAATTTCTGCAGCCGAATTAAGTGAATTTAAATTCAACACTGCTAAGACTGCGGAACGCTTACACTTCGCAGATAAGAGTTTAGCCTACTACCAGGACGCCTTTGAAACGTTTGGCGACCAAGTTCAGTTTATTGTGGCGGAATTGAACTTAACCAATTACATTCAAATCTATCAGGCAAAAATGACGCACAACGAAAATCGAATAAAAGAACTCACCGCCAAGCATAAAAGCTATGATGAGGCAAAAATCGTCGAACTAAGACGACAGTCTAATAACCATCTCAAGAAAATTGCACAGGCCAAAATGTTTGAAGATGAGTACGGTGAAACACTAAATATCGCTGGTGCTATGTTTATCACGCAACCTCAGGAAATGGATTACGTTTTTAGTTACACAAACGAAACTTTCAAAACTTTTCGTGGTCCATTTCTAATTCAGGACGCGATGATGCGTGAAGCAATCAAACGACACATTCCAACCTATAACTTTCTTGGCATCGCTGGTCACTTTGACGGATCTGACGGCGTTTTCGAATTCAAGAAGGGGTTTAACGGCTATCCGGTCGAAGAAATCGGTGAATTCAAGAAAATTTTACGCCCAGCTAAGTATCAACTCATTTCGACGTTAAAAGGACTCAAACAGCTCGTCTCTTAATCATAAAATCAATGTTGTGCGCTTGTTAACGATTAAAATACGCAACAAATTAATGACCACACTTGTGAAATTTGTTAATTAATTGTGAAAACGGTTCCGTGAAAACAGCAAGCTAATCACTAGCTTTTAATCCTTGCCCTGATTGAGTTTGTGAATTGTTAAAATTGCTCTTGATAATTGTAAGTTTAGTAGTTATAGTTTACTTGTGAATGAGTTACAACATGTTTTCACAAAATTTGAAAGAAGGTTTTTCAGTTATGGCTGATCGTAGTTATGATTTCTTAATGCCTAGTGTTAATTTCTTTGGCCCTGGTGTCATTGAAAAGATTGGTGACCGTGCCAAGATGTTGGGCATGAAGAAGCCTGTTATCGTTACTGATAAGTTCTTGGAAGGCTTGAAAGATGGTGCCGTTCAACAAACATTGGCTTCATTAGATAAAGCTGGTGTTGATTACGTTGTTTATAACAATGTTGAACCAAACCCTAAGATCCGCAACATTAAAGAAGTTAAGAAGCTGTATGAAGAATCAGGTGCTGACTCGATTATCACTGTCGGTGGTGGTTCAGCTCATGATACTGGTAAAGGTGCCGGTATCATCCTGACAAACGGTGATGACATTACTAAATTGGCTGGTATTGAAACCTTGGACAAGGCTTTACCACCATTGATTGCCGTTAATACGACTGCCGGAACTGGTTCAGAATTGACCCGTCACGCCGTTATCACGAACGAAGAAACACACTTGAAGTTCGTTGTTGTTTCATGGCGCAACATTCCGTTGGTATCATTCAACGACCCAACCTTGATGCTGGATGTCCCTGCTGGTTTGACAGCTGCAACTGGGATGGACGCCTTCGTTCAATCCATCGAAC
>DMZB01000040.1:0-2155 GCA_003482405.1 Lactobacillus sp.
GATGGGTTTAGAAGTAGTCCCCATAATTCCACCTCCCGTTTACATTGTATTCATTCTAAGTTGAAAAGTCATCGCAGAAGATCGAAAATTTTGATTTTTTTCGGTGACCCAAAATTTCGTTTTCGGGACTGGTAGTCAAAAAAACCGCACCTCCATCATTATTCATGACGAAGATGCGGGACTTAATTGCTTTTTGATGTACTGAATTAGAGACGATCAGAAAAGCCTACCCAATCGAAATTACTTAGCCTTTGGAGCTGCTTCGATCGTGTCAGTCTTACCAGCAGCCCAACGTTGGATTGCGGCAATTTCTTTTTCACGGCGAATCCGACGTTGACGTTTAGCAACGGGACGTTGGCCGGCGAATGAGTTCAATGGTTTCTTTTCTGCCATGATGCTTCTCCTCTCAATACGGTGTTTAATAACACGTAATACTATACCAGCTTTAACGGGTGTGAGCAAGTCCGGTTTCATTGTCAATGTAACAACGCCACCAAATTTGACCGCTACAATTATTTTATTTTGGTCACGACTCCATTCACACACTCGCGTTTGACCGGGCGTATTACTCTTCTACAGGCGCTGAGGCCGTGACTTGGCTAAAATTTTCAGTCTCTGTTTTGGTCGTTTCCTGATGCTTTAAACCAATACCAGTTAACCCACTCAGAATTGAGAATACAGGTGATAACAAACTGAATAAGGCGAACGGCAGGTATTCCATTGTTGGTACGCCTAACGTGTTAGCTGCAAAGACCCCTGCCACGCCCCAAGGAATCAGGTAGTTGATAACTGTCCCACCGTCTTCAAGTGCTCGTCCCAGTGCAACAGGTGCTAAACCTGATTCATCAAACGTCTTCTTGAAGGCTTTACCAGGAAGGATAACAGACAGAAATTGTTCACCGATGAAAATATTAACGCCGATACTGGATAAGACTACCGCAACGATCCGTTTGCTATCGGAGTTTAGATGCTTGGCAAATGGTGTCATCACAGCATCGATCAAACCAAACTGCATCAACAAACCACCCAGTGACAAAGTAAGCACAATCAGAGAAACGGTGCCCATCATGCTGGCAATTCCACCTCGAGAAAGTAACAAGTCAACTTCCTTATTCCCCGTGTGTGAGACGAAGCCAGATTCAATGATATTGGCAATCTTCGTTAATTTGGTCCCTGGGTGTTCAATCAGCAACATCACCAACGACACACCGATGTTTAAGAACAACGTTGGAATGGCTGGCACACGCCGCCATGCACAAATGAACATGCAGGCGATCGGAACAATGGCCCAAGCTGAGATGGCAAAGTTACTGTCCAAGATATTGATGACGTGGTTGATGCTTGCTAAGCTAGCACCTTTTTCACCACTGCCCATAATAGCAAACACAATTAACGAAATAATAAAGGCAGGAATAGTGGACCACATCAAGTTCATGATATGTTTGAATAAATCAGCGTCAACAACTGCGGCCGTTAAGTTTGTGGATTCAGACAATGGTGAAGATTTATCACCGAATACAGCGCCTGAAATGATGGCTCCGGCAACAAGTGCTGGGTTGACGTGCATCGTGACCCCCATTCCGAAGAACGCGATCCCAACCGTCGAAATAACCGTGAAGGCACTTCCGACCGCGCTACCAACCAGTGCACAAACCACAAACACTGACGGTACAAACCACTGAACACTGATTAAATGAAAACCAAAGACCATCAGTGACGGAATAATTCCGGCGGCAATCCATGTACTGATCAACGCGCCAACCAGGATGAAAATGAAAATCGGTACGATCCCAGTTTCAATCCCATCTTTGATCCCATCGTTAATCAATGACCAAGGCAACTTGTGGATTACACCCCACGCCATGATCAGACCCATCACTAACATGACCGGAACTTGTGGTGATAGGCCAAACTTGATGACACCAAATCCCATAATCAACAGCATTAGTAGTAAAACGATCAGTGCTTCATTGCGACCAACTTTAAATGTTTGTTTTTCCATGTGAATACCTCATTTTTTGAATGTCCGAATTGTTGTAAACGTTGATTGTCATTCATTGAGGTTCTATATCGCGGATTGCCACCACAATTTTCTTTCATTATCCATCGGCCTCCTTTTTCTGATTGTTTGCCGAGCTTCGGCATCACTCTCTTA
>DMZB01000040.1:2266-13724 GCA_003482405.1 Lactobacillus sp.
GGCATCACTCTCTTAAACGTGCTCCCAATCTCTGAATCCTGTGCATAAGCTGTAAATCAAGACATTCGGAAAACCACCGAATATCTCACCTCACTTCTTATTGCTCGGATTCAAACCGGTCTTGGTCACACTCTCAACAAAAAAATCGTCCCTGCTATGCGTTATGCATAACAGGGACGATTGATTACCGTGGTACCACCCAGCTTAATGTGGTGAGCCTTGCGCCCATCACATTCACTCTCACTGGGATAACGGTCCAGCGATGCCCGGTCATTTTCGTTTTCAAGTATTTCGATGAGATGACCCTGATCGGTTCGCAGCGACCACCGACTTCCTGACACACAGATCATTCACTACTAGGTTTGAAAACAATGATTAAATGTTCATTAGAAATATACTAGCATTTTAATGCTTTGTCAAACGCTTTTTTAAATTTAATTCAACAAGGTCAATACATGGCTATTTTCATTAACCTCATAATGTTTGAAGTGATATTTTGCCATCTCTTCGGGAACATAATGATGGGCAACTTCAACCACCGCTTTTGAAGACGAATAAAGGACTTCGCGTACCTGCAGTGAGGCCTTTGCATCTAAGCTAGCCGTAATTTCATCCGCTAGAATAATAGCATGGCGACTCGCTAACGCCCTAGCAATAGCCAAGCGCTGTCTTTGACCGCCGGAAAGATTGCGTCCATCCTCTTCACAAACAAATTTGAGTGGATTATTACCCAACTCATCCAACAGACCAACCTGTTCAATCGCCCGTAAACAATCTTCATCAGAAATTTCATCTCCAAACCGAATGTTTTCAGCAATTGTGCCTGAAATAACAAATGGCGTCTGCTCTAAAATCGCAAAATCTCCCGGCTGCGTTGACTCATCATCCAATCCCTTACCGTCCAAACGAACTGTGATTTGCCCACTTGTCGGCTTTAAAATACCAGCGACAATTCTGAGAATAGTTGATTTTCCAATACCAGAACGCCCAGTTATCAAAATATGATCATGTGTTTGAATACGTAATTGTGGGACCATCACATAATCACCGTTATCATACCGATTGCTAATATTCGTTAACTGAACTTCCTCTGCATTGTGTCTGGAATCAGTATCTAATTCAGGCTGGTCATCTTCTGTTGTATTAGCGAACATCTTTTGACGAATATCAGTCGTCGTTTGAATTGTGGCAACCATCTGTGTAACCGACCGTAATGGCCCAACCACACGATCACTGGCTAATAACATCGAGACTAATGCGCTACCAGTAATATTAAACCCATGCGTCATTAACAAGATTCCTACCAAAATTGGCCCAACAAAACTCAGAATCGAACCCAACCAACTGAACCATTGTGCAAGAATCGTCGTATTGTTCATCTTTTGGTAAGCTTTTTCTTCTGCCGTTAACGTGGTATTTAGACGCTTTGTTCCCCATTTAAAACCATATGACAACAAGGTTATGCGACCGTTAATCGTCTCTCGCAACAATTGCACGAAGCTTTCATTCTTGGTTGTCCATTCATGTGATGCATTTTGAATGCGTTTACCCATTAACAGTGGTGGTACCGCTGACGCGCCTGAAAACAGGATAAATGTCAATCCTAATAGCCAACCAAACGACAGCAAATAGATCGTTGAAAAAACAACCATTGAAAGCTGATAAATCAACGTAAATAAAGCTTGATAATAATTTGTTTCAAGCAATTTAAACTCGTTCAAAACAGTTGATGTGATTTGACCAGCATCTCTAACGTTTACTTGACGAAGCTGTCTGGCGACATATTGCCCTTTCAGTTTAACCAGTGCTTCTCGAATAAACCGATTCTTAAGAAGCTCACCAACATATATGGCTGTGTAAACAACACCATAGCCGCCCACGCCAATTAATATGATGTTCCAAACGATTTGACTGGATGGCCGAACCAGTTTGGCAACCTCGCCAAATAATTGCGCGTTAACAATTCCATCTAACGAAGAAATCGGCATCACAATCGCTAATAAAATTAGTAAAATTGGCGAACCATAAATTAATGGTTTAAAAAATGTCTTAACCTTCATAAACCGCCTCTAAACGATTCGTGTTCACTTAATACAGAATGCGAATACAATTATTAGCAATAATTATAGTTCTAATGTAAAAAAGTGTCTAAACGTGAAAAAAATTTTTTTACAGCCATGCACCAATTGCAAATAAGGTGGTATATCCAACATAAAAAAGTGACGTGTTCTTAATCACAGACATATATGTTTTCTGCTTATCCTGAACAGCATAAAATGGCTTGATGCCTCGCCACATAATCGGCAATAACAAGACGCTTACAACGGTGATCCATGGTGTAAGGCCAAACAGTAAGTTAACAATTGGCCATAAGCTACCAAGAATTAACAATAGTTGCATCACACGAACAGCACGTTTGCGACCAATGAAATATGCGAGGGTATGCCGATGGTTTTTAATGTCTTCATCTAGATCGGCCGTGTTATTACCCAGCTGGACCGTAAAGAACAGTAACGTGATCGGTAGGCACAATACAAACGTTGTTCCTGCCACAGTCCACGTAAATGGTCGTTGACCGTAGATACTGATGTACACACAAACTAGTTCAATCAAATAAGTAATCGAAAATGCGACAACTGCTTCACAAATTGGCATTGCATTCAGCGGATATGGACCTGCTGTGTAGAAAATCCCAATTAAATAACCAATCACACCGAATAATAATACTGGCCACCCCGTTCTAAGCACCAGAAACACACCAGGAATCGGGGAAATAACATACAAGGCAACTGCTAGCCACCACACGCCATGTTTGGGCAAATTCAGACGACCAATTGGATTAGTATGAGCCGCGTAACCTTCCCGATCCGCAGCGTGCACATAATCATAATAGTTATCGGAAACATTAACAGCTAAATCAAAAATAAAAACATCGACTAAACACAAAAGTACATTGATCCAATTAACCACGCCATATTGGTACTGTGCGATTGCCGACCCCAAAATAAACCACATAATGTTTAACGGTGCAATATAAATTTCGGTTAATGTTACAAATACTGACCAAGTTAACCATTTCTTATTCATCTCTATCTCCCCTAACTCCCTGATACGCTAAGGCTATCACATTGTACACAACTTTTTAAAATGTTTTTTCAAACAATCGCACCATTTTGTTTGACCTTTTCTGACCTTTGGGTTAGACTACAATTACGTTGATTAGCAGAGGAGCTTTCCAAGTGCTAAATCACAACGCAAATTACAAGGAGGCCTCAATTATGGCTTTGATTCCAACTGTTATCGAACAGTCCAGCCGTGGCGAACGTGCCTACGACATCTACTCACGATTATTAAAAGACCGGATCATTATGGTTTCTGGACCAATTGAAGACGACATGGCGAACACCATCGTTGCCCAATTGCTGTTCTTGGATGCCCAAGATTCTGATAAAGATATTTACATGTACATTAACTCCCCAGGTGGTGTTATCACTGCCGGCATGGCGATCGTTGACACAATGAACTTTGTTAAGTCTGATGTGCAAACCATCGTTATGGGGATGGCAGCCTCAATGGCTTCTATTCTGTCAACTTCTGGGACTAAGGGCAAACGTTTCGCATTGCCTCACTCAGAAATCCTGATTCACCAACCTTCTGGTGGTGCTCAAGGTCAGCAAACTGAAATCGAAATCGTAGCCGAAGAAATCTTGAAGACACGGAAGATGATCAACAGTTTGTTAGCTGAAAAGACTGGCCAAGATCTTGAAACCATTAACCGCGACACTGAACGTGATAACTATATGACCGCTCAGCAAGCTTTGGACTATGGTTTGATCGACCACATTATGGAAAATTCTGAGGAAATGAAGAAGTAGTCAATCGCTACTTAAACGACCTCGGATAAATCCAGCTCATATCTAATAAAGTCATTGTGTAGACTGCAACTTGCCTACGCAATGGCTTTTTTGTTGATACTTATCACTTTAGATCTTGCAAAATACGGTAACGTATCATTGACACGGCGCTTCCACGAATGGTCAATGACTCGTTTCAATTAGATGCCCTTCACTGAGCAAATACACATGATCAAATTTTGCCTTGATAACATCTGGAATATGATGGTCAACTTCAATAATTGTTAGATTTGGTATTGCCAAGAGTGTTTCATGAATTTGCTTGGCAATAGCAGGATCTAATGACGCCGTGCCCTCATCAATTAATAGGCCTTCCCGTTTGAAAGCCAGTGCCCGAGCAATTTCCAACCGTTTAAGCTGACCACCTGATAAATTTTGACCATTTTCAGACAGCCGCTCTCCCCAATTTTTACTGGTAATGATTGATGCCAGTCCAGCCTGTTGAATTGCATTTACCACCCGCTCTTTTGGTACCTCCATCCCTAAGGTCAAATTAAACAATATGGTCTCATCGAATACGACAGGCGCTTGTGAAACTTCACTAAACACCGCATTTACCTGAGCACTATTATAGTCATCTGAGTTCATCATCAAACGGCCACCGTCAATCGGTAATTCTTTTAAAATAATCCTCAATAAAGTCGACTTACCTGCACCGGAGGCACCCTGAATCAACACCTTTTCACCAGTTTTAAGGGACAAATGAAGATCTTTCAGAACTTCATGGGAATCCCTGTAAAAACTGACGTTTGCTATTAACAAACTTTTAAAATGGCCCATTTTTGTCAGCAATTTGGGTCCATCACAGTCACCCACACTTTTCGTCATGCTTTGAACCTGCTGGCGAATCGTTTTGGTACTACTGATTTGGTTAAAACACCTCATAATTTGATTTGCGCTATTCAAAATCATATTTGAAGAATACTGAACGGCAACAAATTGCGGTAGTGTCAGAACGCCTGTTATAGTGAAAAAAATTCCGATTGCAATTGGTGTTTCTGAAAACAGGTAAAACAAATAAACCATAATGCTATTCGCCAGTGCAATCCCATTTTTTAAGCGTGCATTCGCTGTTTCGGTCGATAATATATCAGCATTTAGCCGGTCATGATAACCCGTCTCAGCATGATAGCGGCGAATTGTCAGTGCACCATGCAGCAAATCTTTCACACGAGTAGATAATTGTTCGTTTTGTTTGGACCACACTGCCGTTTTGACAGTGGTATTGTGTCCAATTAGATGTTGAAAGAGTGTCGGTACAACCATGAAACTCAAGAAAATCAGTGTTAATTTGAAATTACTCAACAGTGCATAGCCAAGGGTTACAATAACCGTCGACGCGTAACCTAATAACCGAAACAGATTCCGCCAATAATTGTCCTCAAGTAGTTTTAAATCATTCATTAAAAATGATAAACCACTGGCCTCGAAGTTTTCTTGATTTAAGTCAGCACGCTCGACTTTTGCCTGAATCACTTCATTTTTCAGATGTTGGTTAATGTGCACGATATTCTTGTTAACCACAACGCTCTGTACATAGCTAAAAACCGAAAAGAACAGAAAACCAATCAGTACAACAATCAAATATTTTCCTACATCAGAACGATCACGATTGGTTATCAGCTTAAAAATATATGCATACGTCGCCGTGTTAAAGGGCACTTCTAAGCCATCCACCAACGCGATTATCGCGGCTAAACTAAACCAAAACGGACTCATGTATTTTTTCATTTTCTACATCTCCAATACCCTGATTCACTTGGACTTAATACAGTGAATCTAGCACCGGTTCAGAAATGCGACAATATGAAAGAATTCATTTTTGCCTATATGCAAAAATGAGGCTTAATCAGCGTTTTAACATCCCTTTTTCAACCACTCCGTTTGGCATAGTTAATTATTCAACACTGCTTGCATCAGCATCCGCTGTATTCGTTCAAACGGCACGTCAGTCTGCGTGTACACGCCTTGGCGAAGGTTATCGGTATGCAATTTGATCGTTGAAAAAATAATGTTACGTAACAGTGAAATATCGACTTGACGCAGCGTTTGGTCGGCAATTCCCTGAAAGAGCAGTTGCTGCACTGGGCTTTGGTGCACAATCGCGTTGATTTGCTTACCTGCATCGGCGTCAAAAACATAATCCTCTTTCAGCTTTTGAATAATCGTCATACTTTTAGGATATTTTACCGCATACTCAAATAAGTGCTCGAGGTACTTAGCCATCGCGTCTTCAAACGGCAATCGATTTAAATTTTCGCCGCCATCATTTGCATACAACCGTTTTAACTCGCGAATATATAACGTTAGAAGTAACGCTTCACGATTTTTAAAATATACATAAATGCTCGACTGTGAAATGCCCACATGTTTGGCAATCTTCGTTGTCGACACTGCCCCGACGCTGTCTTTAATAATTAAATCACCGGCCACATTTAGAATTCGCTCGTACTTCTGTTCATCCTTTTTCTTCATGATGAATGCCATCTCATTTCACTGGAGTTGATTATTTTTAGTTTACCACTTGATGCCGATAAGTCTATCGGTTATAATCTTTAACGATAAGGCTATCTCTTAAAATAACTTTATCTTCAAACTTACTAATTTAATAAAGAAGGCACTTATTATGAAAGTTTTTGTCACAGGTGGTAATGGATTCATTGGTCAGGCCGTTGTTAAAGGCTTGCTAGATCATGGTCACTCAGTCCTGGCGTTGGCTCATTCTGAACATTCCGCTCAACAATTAATCGCTGCTGGGGCGACCCCACTTCAAGGATCACTGGATGACCTTGAAATTTTAGCAGAAGGCGCTCGCAATAGTGATGGCGTGATTCATCTGGCTTTTACAAACGACTTTAACCATTACGACGATGCCGTTGCAAAAGATATGGCCGCAATCACTGCAATTGGCGACGCCTTAAAGGGCACAAACAAACCGTTCGTTAATACATCAGGCACTTTGATGGCACTAGGGTTGGGACACACCGCAACCGAACAAGATCGCGTGACCGACCCAGTTGGCCGTGCCGCATCAGAAGCATTGGCCTTAAGTTACGGCAACAAAGGTGTTCGCGCTAGTGTCGTTCGTTTGGCACCAACTGTTCATGATGTTCAACGGCAAGGGTTCGGCTCAATCCTCGCACAAATGGCGGCTACTCAAGGAAAAATCGGCTATGTCGGCAGCGGCGACAACGTTTGGCCTTCTGTTCATCGTAACGATGCGGCTAAATTGTTTGTTGCTGCCTTAGAACATGGTGAACCCGGTGCAGTCTATAATGCTGTTGCGGAGGAAGGCATTCCCGTTAAGGATATCATCAACACCATCGCAACCACATTAAACGTGCCCGTTGAGCATTTTGACGAGGCAACAGCCAAACAGTACTTCGGCTGGTTTGCGCCAACCGTTGAACAAAGTAACCCCACCAGCAGTGTATGGACACAGCAGGCTTTAAATTGGCACCCGACTGAAGCCGGGCTTTTAACTGATATGACAACCTTTTTGAGCAATCCGGATAATGTTCAGGCACTGAAACAAGCCCGATAATAAAAATAACGATTGATCCTGACTTTCGGATTCAATCGTTATTTTTTTATGCAGACACCACATCATCATCACGTAGTTTATCCGCAAATTCATTGATTTTTCGCAACCGGTGATTGACGCCGGATTTTGAAATTGGACCACCCGGTATTAAATCCCCGAGTTCTTTCAAACTCACTTCGCGATTAGCTAACCGAGTTTCAGCCATCGCCCGCAATTTTTCAGGCAACTGGCCTAAGCCAACACGTGTTTGAATATATTCGATATTATCAATTTGGCGTGAACTAGCCGAGGCAACCTTTTCCATATTGGCCGTCTCACAGTTAACTAGTCGGTTAACCGAGTTACGCATGTCACGCATGATTCGCACATCTTCAAACTTTAACATCGCGTTTGTGGCCCCAATCAGTGTAAGAAAATCGGAAATTTTCTCGCCTTCTTTGAGGTAGGTAATGTAACCACTGCGACGGTTTGTCATTCGTGCGTTCAAATCATAGCGATTCATAAACTCACAAATTTGCTGGTTTTGCTCTTCATACAACGAATAAACTTCCAGATGATAACGACTTGTATCTGGGTTGTTAACGGACCCGCCGGCCAAAAACGCACCACGCAAATACGAGCGAATCTCGCTGTCTTCATTTAAAACATGGTCGGGAACGACTTCCTCAATCCCCGTATCACCCAGTACCCGTAGATCGTTTAACACTTGTTGGGTACCGCTTTTCAGCCGCACGACGTACATGTTGTTCTTCTTCAGTTTAACGTTTTTACGGACGATCAATTCCGCTTCCAACCGATAAAACTGCTTCAACAACGCATAAATACGGCGCGCAATGGCCGGATTTTCCGTTTGAACATTAAGTACAAACGCATGGTTAACGATACTGACCGCGCCATTCATTCGAATTAACGCCATGAGTTCAGCCTTACCATTTGCTGCATGAACTTTTAGTCCAGTTAATTCTTTCTTAACGTCACTTGCATAGGACATCGTGCCACCTCCTTAAATGCGCGCGAACACGCTGTCTTTTGTCTTATTGCTCGGCATCTCCCAGGCTTCGGCATCACTCTACTCAATATGCTTATGGGCCAGGAGCTTCATTAACTCGGCAACGACTTTGGTGCCATCATGAAAGGCACCGGCATCCCTTAACTCTAGTAAGTTTGCTCGGATCGAACGGACACCCATTCGCGTCAATGCACCAGTGTCCGAAGTTACTTGCGTCGAAACCTCATTCCAGCGTTTCCAATCCATATAGTCCTCGGGCACCTTTTCAGTGTTGACGAGTACTGTGTCCACAAAGTTAGCGCCTAAATGTTGATTGAGCACACGCACATGGTCCGCGTCCGTGAAGTGATCCGTTTCACCCTTCTGCGTCATAATGTTACAAATATAGACAATCTCAGCTGGCGTATGAACAATCGCTTCGCCAACGTTTGAAACCATCAAGTTCGGTAAAATGCTGGTGAACAAACTTCCTGGACCTAGCACAATGAGATCTGCGCCCAAAATGGCGTCGATTACCGCCGGCATGGCCTTCGCAATTTTATCCTCAGCATCTGGCTGTGGCGTGACCCAAACTCGTTTAATCTGTTTGTGAGCAGCCGTGATTTCAGCCTCACCAGCCAGTTGCGTGCCATCGGAAAATTCCGCATGCATCACCAGTGGCTCGTTGGCAACCGGATACACGTGCCCATCCACTTGCATCATCTCAGAAAGTTCCTGAACCGCACCAAACACCCCGTGCTCCATCTCGGTTAGCGCTGCAATAATCAGATTGCCAATCGCGTGACCGGAAAAGAAATTGTCGTTGGCCTCAAACCGATATTGAAAGACCTTGAGTTCAAGCGGTGTCAAACGTGATAAAGACGCCATGACGTTACGAATATCGCCAGGCGGCACCACGTTAATATAATTTCGAATAATTCCCGACGAACCACCATCATCTGCAACAGTTACCACGGCCGTGACATCGACATCTTGCTTATGCAAGGAGTCTAAGACAACGGGTAATCCCGTGCCTCCGCCGATAACAACAACGCGTGGCCGTCGCTTCTCAATTGATTCTGTCATGAGCGATTGACCGTTTCCTTTCGTTTGTTCACGTCACGGTGACTCACGTGAACCCGATAATTCTTGCCCAAATCTTTGCCGAGTCGTTCAGCAATTGCAACGGAACGGTGTTGACCACCGGTACATCCAATCGCAATCGTCAAACTGGTTTTACCTTCTTTTTGATAACCTGGTAAGGTCAGTGTTAACAAACTCAAGAATTGGCTATAAAACGATTCTGTAGCCGGTTGAGCCATCACATAATCGTAAACAGCCTGGTCGCGACCCGTCAGCGCCTTTAATTCTGGCACATAGTACGGATTCGGAAGGAAACGCACATCCATCACGATATCTGCATCAATTGGTAGACCATATTTATAGCCAAACGATAAGACTTCAACGTGGAACTCAGCGTGTTCATCTTGAGTATCAAAACGCTCCGAAATTGTTTCACGTAGCTGTCGCGGTGTTAGCGAATCCGTGTTAATAACCAAATCAGCACGTTCTTTCATCTCCGAAAGTAGGCTGCGTTCTTGATGGATGCCATCCAAGACACGGCCGTCCATGGCCAACGGATGTGCACGACGGGTTTCCTTATAGCGCGCCACCAATTCTGCATCGGAGGCATCGAGGAACAGCACTGAAGTGTCTACCGTACCAGCACTCGAGGAAATCGCCAGCATCTCTTGCAAATCATCAAAGAATTCACGTGATCGCAGGTCAACAACCAGCGCGACCTTTTTAACGTTCCCGGATTGACGAACCAACTGCCAAAACTTTGGCAATAACTTAGGTGGCATATTATCCATTACGAAGTAGCCCAAGTCTTCGAAACTTTGCATGGCTACCGTCTTCCCGGCGCCACTCATCCCTGTGATGGTCACTAGCTTTAACTGCTGTGCCATTATCATGCCCCCCCTTTTTTGGCCGCAGCCCGGCATCTACCGAGCTGCGGCACTACTCTCCTAAACGTGCACCTGTCTCTCAGGGCGCTACTCCTCACATTATAACATACCGGGTGTGTCTTTTATTCTTCAGAATCTGATTTCGCGACTGAATCCGTTTTCGTTTGTTTCTTTAGGCGTCGATCCCATCGCCAACTGGCGACACCAGCTGTCATTGGAACCGTAATCAGAACGCCGATAAACGACAACAAAACCATCAATAGTTCCGCGACGAAGACTTTGTCGTTAAACACTTCGCCAATCGAGTAACGCAGACCGACAAACCAGATAAATAATGCTAAAAAGCCACCAAAGAAACCAAAAAACAACGTATTAAACGTCGTTCCGATGATTTGTTTGCCCACGTTCAAACCGTCGCCAAACAGCCGCTTACCAGTAATGGTTGGTTGGTGTGTTTCGATTTCGGACAAACCAGACGATATCGCCATTGCAGCTTCTGCAATGGCCCCCAATGTACTCAACACGACAGTACAAATTTCCACCTTTAAAAATGACAGGCCAATGTAAAGCGACATCCCTTCTAGATCTTCACTGTCTTCATCGCCAAATCCAGCCACTTGCGCCCAATGTTCAACTGGCACGATAAAGAGTAATAGTAAAAACATCACAATGACCGACGCATAAAACGCCGTGGTCGTACTATTGTCATCATCGTTGCCAAAGAAAATCGTCACAGCCAGAATAATTGAACCACTCACTAAGGTAACTGGCAGCGGCGGTAAATGAAATTGGACCAAGACGATGGTCAAAAATAAAAGACCAAAGTTAATCCCTAGGCTGACAAACGCAATTGCGCCCTGTTTGCCACCAACACCCCACATCGCTAAAAATAATAAAATTGCTAACACACTAAAGTTCGTCATCGGTTGTCACCTTCTTTTTCATCAAACGACTAGCCACAAAGCTGGCCACTGGAATCGCCAAGACAATGCCCAATCCGCTGATCAAACTTTGGTACACGCCCATCGAACTATTCCTCCTG
>DMZB01000016.1 GCA_003482405.1 Lactobacillus sp.
CTTTTTTGTTGCACTTCATTTGCCAGCGGCGCTTTTTTTGTACATAGAGGTTACAAAGGTTGAATTGAACGATCCTTTAATAATTGTCCCGCGTGAATGAACCAGGCACCAGGTTGCCAGCCTTAGCCAAAACCTTACCCAACAGGATGCTGGTTTCTGCCATAACATGGTTGGCAGTTTCGGTATTTGCTTTGGTCAGTGCGTCAGAAAGGGCATCACCACTCAAACTTTCATTAGCGGCGTCAATTTCAGCGACACGCTGATGACCGTAACCTAATGTTTTTTCCTGGTAGCTTTCGACATCACTAAGGGTGGCCTGAAAATTGTCCGCAGCAAGTACGGCAATCAGGCGGTTAACCCAGTAGGCGTTATGACTGTCGACGTCTGCTGTCGTATCACGATAACTAGCGGGCGTGTCTGTAACGTTAGTGAAGAATGGTGTCAAAGTGTTGAATGGATTGGCGGCCAAAGCAACCCATTGAATGGCAGCCCGTTCGGCGGGAACGTTTGGACGAATTTGGAGAACACTCAACTCCTGTGTCCGGTTGATACCGATTGGGCGATAAGGAGCAGTCTCTTTTGTTGCACCTAAAGCGAATGGATCATAAGGTGTGTCTTGATAATGAGAGCTCAAAACAAACTTAATGTCTTCAATTGTTATTTTGTGATCAGCGTGAGTAATAAATGGTAGTGTATCACTCATCGGTGTTTGATCACTCGTGGCAGCGCGATTAAAGTAACGTTGTGCGTACCAGGCACGCGGCGTGTTGTAGTGATGGTCTAACTGGGAATGTGAACCGAAAATTTCACGGAAATTGAAATGATCGCCTAAGTTCAGATGATGGTCCGCTGTGAATTTTTCCAGATCATCAGAAAACATAAAATTATCGGCGTCAGAAAAGTCGATTTCTTGAATCCCTGTTTGATTAGGGGCAACAACGTAGGCGTCATCTGGGACTCGTTGTGCGACCCAGTGATGTCCGCCAGCAGTTTCCATGTACCAAATTTCGTTAGCGTCAGAAAAAATGATTCCGTTTGATTCGTATGTGCCATGTGTTTTCAATATTTCCCCGACACGTTGAACACCTTCTCGTGCAGAGTGAATATAGGGCAGGGTGACGGTGAGCAGATCCTCTTCGCCAATACCACTTTTAGTTAACGGGTCCGCACCTAAAACTCGTTCGTTCGTGGTAATCGTTTCTGTGGCACTCATAGCAACGTTTTCACTGTTAATGCCAGCTTCGCCCCAAATTCCCTGAGCGTCAACGGCATTTGGAATTGATGTGTAACGCAGTGGATGATCTGGCAGGGTAATGGTAAATGAACTCGTTTTTGCCTTATAGTCGTGCGGTTGATCACTGGGATTGACGACGATGAATTTTTTAGGATCTGCTGCAGTACCTGTATCTTCATTTCTGGCGATTAAAGTTGAACCGTCGTAACTAGCTTTTTTACCAACGAGAATCGTGGTGCAGGTGCTTAATTCCGAAAATGACATGAGATAATTTTCCTCCAATATTTACGGTGTTGAATGTGATGAATACGTATCTAAACTCACTATAACACTTGATGCAGTCAGGTGAGGGTCTCTATTATATAGAAGAAAAACGATAATTTAAGGCATAATGGTAGCGCCAAGTGTTGTCTTGAAGTGATTCAACGCCCATTTGTGTCCTGTTTGATCAAAGGAAGCCACGGCGTTTTTATGAATAGTCAATTGGTAATCATGATTGTAGGCATCGACTGCAGTGTGCAATACACAGATATCTGTGCACACCCCAGTTAAATGAAGATCTGTAATTTTTCGGCTGCGTAAATAATTATCGAGATTCGTATTGGCAAAGGCACTATAACGGTTTTTATCAAAGAAATACACGTGATCGTTATCCCGATGTTCACGATACCAGCTCTGTAACTTTCCGTATAGTTCACGTCCCCATGTATCCTTGAGGTTATGCGGCGGAAATAGTTTGGTTTCAGGATGATAAGGATCAACGCCGTCGTGTAAATCGGTAGGCAATATCACATAGTCACCGGCAGACAAAAATTGATTGGCAAGTTCGATGATATGGCCCTCAATTTGCTGACCAGGTAGTCCCGTGGTTAAAGCACCCTTGTCAGCGACGAAGTCGTTAGTGTAATCAATAATCAAAAGTGCACGTTTATTAAAGTCCATGGTAACATCCTCCTCGGTTAGCCAAGTTCAGTAAATCTGTGACTATTTGTGACTATTATAGATAAAATTCTTGAATTTTGGTAAAATCAACGCGCAGTAAAATTCAAATTTTTAGGTTTGTAATCAAAACGCAATTAACAAACATAAATAAACCCTTGCCATTGCGGGTTTAGGCTGGTATATTAGATAGGTGCTTGTGCGAGACAAGGGACAACTTTGCCCTCAAATTGCGCAAAAACAAGCGAGCAATGATGTGGAAGGTTGCGACACACCCGGCCGCTTTGCCACGGAGGTGTGGCGGTAATTTCCATGGAGCTAGCCTATTTCTAAAAAATAGACGTTAGGAGGGAACAATTATGGCAAGTAAGAAAATTCGTATTCGCTTGAAGGCTTATGAGCACAGAATCCTTGATCAGTCAGCTGACAAAATCGTGGAAACTGCAAAGCGGACTGGCGCTGAAATCTCAGGTCCAATTCCGTTACCAACTGAACGGACACTTTTCACGGTGTTACGTTCACCACATAAGTTCAAAAAGTCACGTGAACAGTTC
Source organism: Lactobacillus sp. (assembly GCA_003482405.1). Taxonomy (GTDB): domain Bacteria; phylum Bacillota; class Bacilli; order Lactobacillales; family Lactobacillaceae; genus Furfurilactobacillus. Next base: position 2,728 of record DMZB01000016.1, read on the forward strand.
GAAATTCGGACTCATAAGCGTTTGATCGACATTGTCAACCCAACTGCTAAAACAGTTGACTCATTGACTAAGCTTGAATTGCCAAGCGGTGTTGATATCGAAATCAAGTTATAATTTGGTTTCTTCTGTTTAATCCGTTAGATAATTAACGGCAAAAATACATTATATCGGAGGTGTACTCATGACCACTAAAGGAATCTTAGGGAAAAAGGTCGGGATGACGCAAGTCTTCACCGAAAACGGCGAATTAGTCGCTGTTTCTGTTATTGATGTAACGCCTAACGTAGTATTGCAACTCAAGACTGTTGAAAACGATGGTTACGACGCAATTCAGTTAGGTTTCGATGACAAACGTGAAGTCTTGTCTAACAAGCCCGAACAAGGTCATGTAGCAGCAGCAAAAACGGCTCCTAAGCGCTTCGTTCGTGAAATTCGGAATGTTGAGCTTGGAGAGACGAAAGTCGGTGACGAGCTTAAAGCAGACGTCTTCGCAGAAGGTGAAGCAGTCGACGTTACCGGAATCACAAAAGGGCATGGGTATCAAGGTAACATCCATAAGGATGGCCAATCTCGTGGGCCAATGGCTCATGGTTCTCGTTACCACCGTCGCCCAGGTTCATTGGGTGCCATCATTAACCGTGTCTTCAAAGGTAAGCCACTTCCAGGACGTATGGGTAACCACAAGGTCACTATGCAAAACCTGAAAATTGTTCGTGCCGACGTTGAAAACAACGTTCTGTTGATTAAGGGTAATGTACCAGGTGCTAACAAGTCATTTGTTACAATTAAAAGCTCTGTTAAGGCCGGTTTGAAGAAGAACAACCGCCACAGTGAAAAATAATATAAGGGAAGGGAGGACAAACAGCTATGACTACCAGCGTTGATTTATTCAAGCAAGATGGTAAAAAGTCAGGCACAGTTGAATTAAACGATTCTGTGTTTGGTATTGAACCAAATAACAATGTCATCACCGATGCCGTATTGATGCAGCGCGCATCTTTACGTCAAGGCACACATGCGGTTAAGAACCGTAGTGCTGTACGTGGTGGTGGTAAGAAACCATGGCGTCAAAAGGGTACAGGTCGTGCTCGTCAAGGGTCGATCCGTTCACCACAATGGCGTGGCGGTGGAATTGTCTTTGGACCAACTCCACGTTCTTACGCTTACAAGTTGCCACAAAAAGTGCGTCAGCTTGCCATGAAGTCTGTTTTGTCACAAAAGGTCTTGGACAAAGCCTTGGTTGTTGTTGATGCTTTAAGCTTTAAAGCACCAAAGACTGCTGAATTTGCCACGGTTTTAGACAACCTGAAAGTTGCTGAAAAGACCCTTGTTGTGGTTGAAGATGACAACGAAAACGCAGCATTGTCTGCACGTAACTTAGCCAATGTCACAGTTCTGACAGCTAAGGGCGTAAACGTTTTGGATGTTGTTAACAACGACAAGATGGTGATTACCCAATCTGCTCTTTCTCAGGTAGAGGAGGTGCTCGCATAATGGAAGCACGTGATGTGATTTTACGGCCAGTTGTGACTGAGTCTTCAATGGCTGGTATCGATGACAAGCGTTACACGTTTGATGTTGATACTCGCGCAACCAAGACGCAGATCAAGAGCGCCGTCGAAGAAATTTTCGATGTTAAGGTTATCAAACTTAACGTAATGAACGTTAAGGGTCACCTTAAGCGCCAAGGACGTTACAGTGGTTACACTAAGAAACGTCGCAAGGCAATCGTGACTTTGAGTGCAGACTCAAAGGAAATCAAGTTATTTAACGAAGAATAGGATTCTTCGATCTATGCGCCGATGATGATACGGCTCCTCACAAGGGACAACCAATCACGGCACGAAAATTTTAGGAGGAAAGCATAGTGGGTATTAAGAGTTATAAACCAACCACTAACGGTCGTCGTGGCATGACCGGTTCCGACTTTAGTGAGATTACGAAGACAACGCCTGAAAAGTCGTTGTTGGAATCACAAAGTCACCGAGCTGGCCGTAACAACCAAGGTCACATGACTGTTCGTCATCGTGGCGGCGGTACTAAGCGTGCCTACCGACTCATCGATTTCAAACGTATCAAAGATGATTACAAGGCTACTGTTAAAGCGATTGAATATGATCCAAACCGGACTGCAAACATTGCTTTGTTAGTTTATGAGGATGGTACTAAGTCATACATCTTGGCACCAAAGGGCCTTGAAGTTGGCACTGTTGTTGAATCAGGTGTTGATGCAGATATCAAGGTTGGTAACGCATTACCATTAGCCAACATCCCAGTTGGTACTGTTATCCATAACATCGAATTAAAGCCTGGTAAGGGTGGCCAAATTGCTCGTTCCGCTGGTGCGTCAGCTCAGCTGTTGGGTAAGGAAGGCAAGTATGCCTTGGTTCGCTTGGCCTCTGGTGAAGTTCGTATGGTGCTTGCTGCTGGTCGTGCCACTGTTGGTGCGGTTGGTAATGAACAACATGAACTGATCAACTTAGGTAAAGCAGGTCGTAAACGTTATGCTGGTCAACGTCCACATGTTCGTGGGTCAGTTATGAACC
>DMZB01000095.1 GCA_003482405.1 Lactobacillus sp.
TTTTTCTACCAAAAGTCAACTATATCAAGTGTTTATCAGGAATAAGCTATCCCGAGTTTTAAGAATTTAGATACACTTAAATAAGCCCACCGACTGGTAAGTCTTTTTAAAGCATGCTATGGTGTTTTTGACTAATAACGTTTACTTCTGCAGGCAATCGTATAGTCATATTTTTGATTTGTCATTACTAAATGGTACATGGTCGAAATGAGTCGATCCATGGCGCCAATCGCAATCTTCTTCGTTCCTGTAGACGGAGAAGATTTTTTTCTGTTCTGATACCAGTCATTAATGTGATTAGGGTGTCCATGCGTTGCTGTAGAGGCAATATTACCAATACTTCGAAAAAGAATCTTACGTGCCCAGTGATCGCCACGTTTGGTGATAAAACCTTTGGTGTGGTATTCACCCGAATCGTTAAAGCGTAAGTCGATACCGATAAAAGCGTTGATCTGGTTGGGGGAACTAAAACGATGCAGGTCACCTAACTCACCGATCAAACCAACAACAGTCTTTTCCGCAAAGCCCGGAATGCTCATATAGATATCGAACTCCGGCAACTGTTCTGATAACACACGCATCTGTTTAATTTTGTCATTACGCAGGCTGTCTAACTGATGCAGCTGAGCCGCGTAATACTGAATTGTTTCACACCGACTGGAACTACTCGGAACTGCTGGTGCGGAAGCACTGGCTAGTTTGTAGAGCTTAATCGCTAACATTTCAGCGTGTTTTTTTCTCATTTGCTTTGGACCAGTGGACAAAAGCCGTTCTGTAATTTCTTGAACTGAACGATTAATCACACGCCTAGCGTGTGGAAAAAGACTCACAATCTGCCAATACCGTTCCCCAGCAGCCTGACTCATTAACTTTTCAATTTCCGGAAAGGTCCACTGGAGCGCAGTGTGGAGACGATTCTTAAACATTACTGTGTCACTGGTTAATTCTTGATATTGCCGACTTAATGCGGTCAATTCGTAATAGATTGGTAATTCAACGAAAGTTTCCTTACGGGCAAATTTAAGCTGTGTTTGTGCCAATCCTAATGCGTCGCTGACATCATTCTTTTGTGGTCGTAACTGATCCATTTGTTTCTTGGCGGCTAATGGATTCAGTCGATAATAGGGGTAGTTATTAATTTCTAAGAAGTGCTGAAGCCTTGCAGAATAGACACCAGTCGCTTCAAAAACAATTTCTGGTACTGTCTCAAATTGTTTAATGGACTGATTTAGAGTCTCAAAACCAAATGCATCATTCGTGATTTTGAATTGCTTTAAAACTTGCTCATCGGTGACAACGGCGACCTGACTAGTGGCCTTTGAGACATCAATACCAATAACGTGTTTCATATCCTTTCACCTCGAAAATTAAATTTGAAGTGTTTCACAGATAGCCATCGATGATTTACTTTTCTATACACGGCCTTAAGGTCTAACTTACTAAGATCAATCTGTTGGATGAAACTGTGAAACGGCCATTTTATATTACGACATTATTTGCCAAAAAGCGCTACGGCCTTTGCTTCACATCCACTTTAAACTAAAAAATGGAGTAGATAGCTCCGTCGAGTTATCTACTCCTATATCTTAGTAAGTTTATATTGCGTGCTGAGCTTTGAGAATTAAATGTCCCTTCAAGAATAAACGATTGATCAGCATCTATTGCTCTTCTAAAAGCCCAATCAACTAACTTCGTTGTACCTTTCTGATAGTCTGCAGCATTGGCACCATTATAGTTTGGAAATTTCTTTCTAAAATCATCTGCATCTATATGCACGTAATACTGCATCATCTGACCGTAGAAACTGTCAATCACTTCTGATTTTCCAGACCCTGGCGCACCAGCGGTCAATATTGCCCACTTGTGTCGCCGTTTTCGAATATTTGCAAATAACGAATTCAAAAATTCATCCTTATGATTCTCCGCATATTCCCGCCAATGTTGCTTTAACTCGTCCTCATTCATGAAATGAATATCCTTCTCCCCAGTCATCGTTCCAGTTCCTCCTACAAGTGACTAAAATAGTGGCCAACCGTACTACACCGATATCAGTGATATCTTCAAGGATTCAGAACCCCCCATGCGACTAACATAGCAAAATACAATCTTGAAGTAAATTAGGGACACCTAGAAATTCAAAATGGATATTTACAGTGAATAGACCCTATTTTATGCAGGCCTGTTTAGGCTCAAAAAGCTACGTTCTTCTTCATGTAGGCAAAACGCGCTCCTGCCCCAAAATCACTCTCAGCACATTGCTTTCATATAGCCAAAACGCGCTCGCAACCCACAAGTCTGTATTAACACAAAATATCTCTCGCAAAGGCAAAGTACGCCTTCACTGAAGGTGTGCAATTTCCTGTCATATTATCGCAAACGCGCTCGCAACCCCGAAACCACTGCGCACAACCTGAAAATGCCATTGAATAGGCAAGGAACGCCCATTCAATGGCATTTTCTAGTTGTTGCTTGGGTTCACCCAAGGTTGCTCACGCTCTACAAATTAATATCAAAATCAAACGTCAACTTCGACTGGTTCAGCCCCTCTGTGACGAAATGACCGATGATGGCCATCGTCTTTTCACGCATCACATCGACAATGTGGTGGTTTTGTTCCGTCAGGTAAGCGGTCAGGTCATCGCCTGACAAGCCCTTGTCCTGAGCTTCCTTGTCGATACCAGCCATCAAACGACGCAACTCTTCGTTACAATCCTTACGGTAGTCCACGTCGTCTTGAATAAAGTGACTGTAATGGCTTTCCGTTAACATCGAAACGGTGCGGTACATCCAGTAAGCATCCTTAACGTTGTACGTCATCGATGTGTTGCTGTAGCTGTCATCCGTATCCGTTGCGTTCGCGTAGAATGGTAAATATGGCGTGAAGGCTGGAATTCCAATACAGATCCACATCACAGCAGACAATGCCTCAGGGACATCATTACGAATCTGCAAAACATGACTCTGCTGAGTCCGGTTCAACGAAATCGCCCGGTAACGTAATTTATCTTCGTCAGAACCATGACCGAGTGGATCGTACTTGGTTTCGTTGTAGTGAGAACCCTCAATATATCCGATATCTTCCACAGTGATCAACCGGTTAGCATGGTTGATGAATGGTAAGTCACTGGATTCTGGATCCTGTTCAATTTCAGGATTCAAGAAACGCTGTGCAAACCAAACCCGTGGTGTGTTGTAGTAACGATCTTTTTCAGTATCTGTCCCAAAGATATGACGGAAGTTCCAGCCGGTCTTATCTGGGTTCAGGTGGTGTTCGTCGACAAATTCACGAATGCCGTCTGACCACATAAAGTTGTCGGGATCATCAAAGTCAATTTGTTCTTGACCAACTTGGTTAGCGGCAACTACATAGGCATCGTCCGGGATTCGTGAGGCCACCCAGTGGTGCCCTGTCACGATTTCCATGTACCAAATATCGTTCTTGTCGGCAAAAATAACCCCGTTGCCTTCAGGTGAACCATATTTTGCAACCAAGTTACCCAGGTACTCAACCCCTTCTTTAGCAGAGTTGATAAACGGTAATACCATTGTTTGCATGGTATCTTCAGCCATACCATCTGGCAATAATGGATCGTAAGCTAATACTTTTTCGTTAGCGTAAACACTTTCAGTGGCTGACATCGCAACATTTTTCTCATTGAAGCCACTTTCATCATAGATGCCTTCACTTTGCACGTCGACGTTTGGCGTCGCTTGGTAACGGTAACCACTCTCTGGCAATGGCGCCTTAAAGCCGTTTTGCGTGGAGGCCAATTCTTCGTGCCGGCCACTGGCAGCAGGTTTCATTTCAAATTTTTGTGGCGTGATTGGTAAAAATGTGTCGTCGTTTCTGGCAACCATCACAGAACCATCAATCGATGCCTTCTTCCCAACTAAAACGGTCGTACAAGCTTTATCCCATTTCATGTGTTTACGTCATCCTTCCAAACTTTATTAATTGCTTAACTGCCATTTTAACGCACTCAGTCGGGTTTCGACAACAGCCACGCAACCAACAAAATTCTGTGAAATGCCGCAGTCTGCTATAATAAACATAAATTCTTTAAAGGAGATCAATCATGCAAAACTTTGTGTTTGATGTGGATGGCACGCTCGTCGACTCCGAAAAAATGTACATGTTATCCATGCAACGTGCGTTAGCCGCTAGTGGCCGCCAATTTGAGTACGATCAACTGTCACCAACGTTTGGGACTACAGGTCGGATTGCTTTGCAGGAATTAGGCGTACCTGATAGTGAGATCGATGGGTTACTCTCAACGTGGCAAACATACACAAAGGATACATATGACACCATGCGTGTTTACCCCGGTGTCGCCACCGCGCTCGCTCAACTTCACGAAAACCCGCGCCTAAAGACGGCGATCGTCACTTCCAAATACGCGCCGGAATATCAACGTGACCTAGTTGAAAATTTCCCTCTCGACCAATACATGGATAACCATGTAACCGCCGATGAAGTTGAACGGGGCAAACCTGCACCGGATTCTTTATTTGCAATCATTCATAAGATGGCGTTAGATCCACGGCAAACAATTTACGTAGGTGATACGATTTATGACCAACAGGCCGCTCATACAGCAGGTTTGTCGTTTGCCTTAGCCACTTGGGGCGGCCCCAAAGATCAAAAGCTTATTCGTGATAGTGAAGAAGTGTTGGACAAACCGCATGATTTACTGAATTTAATTGATTAGTGCGCGTTGCTGTGAGTGCGACTGGTGTAAGTCAGTCCATACCGCCATGCTGTGCACGACTAAAATAGCCAAAGTACTGGAAAACCAGCACCTTGGCTATTTTCATTGTTGTTCCGATTCAATCCGGGCCGCTTATACGCTACTCCAGTCCCAACACTCTCATATTGAAGGTCAAGACTTGCGTTTCAAAATCACAGTCATTTGCAACATACGTGCCAGATTGAAGCACCTCACCACCGTGCGCCTTGTAAAAGCCCAACGCCGGCACGTTGCTACTGAGACAATCGATCGTAAAAGGCAACAAGCGCTCATTTAGCAGTTCGGCACGTTTGCTATAAAACAAGCGTGTTCCGATACCATGATGTTCAAGTTCAGGCGACACATACAGACCATAGATTTCTCCTGGATAATCTGCCATTTCCGGATGTGTGCGTTGCGGACCGCCGGTAATAAAGCCCAGCAAGCGGCCACTATGCTCGTCAATAGCGACCAACGTTCGGTCACGTTGATAGATTTTCTCCCATAATGCCAGTCGGTCAGGATAAGAATGCTGATCGATCACCTTGCGTGGTAACAATCCCGAATACGTTTGCTGCCAACTATCAACGTGAATACGTGCAATCACGGGAACATCCCCTGCTTGTGCTAACCGAATTTCCACGCTGCGTCGCCTCCTTCATAAATCACTGCTCTAATATTAGTATTGAGCAGGACCACAGGACGCGTCAACGGAAAACCACTTCACTTTGAAATTTACTTAGCGTAAACCAACTAATGTTGCAAATATTGGTACAACTAAGTCCACAACGATACCAATAATAACGACCGCAATGGCACCCATTGAGCCTTGAATCGTGCCTAACTGAAGTGCAAACGCCGATCCGATGGTGTGACCAGACGTGCCCAAACCTAAACCAGTTCCGATTGGATCTGATTTCAAGCGGAATACTTTTACGAGCCAACCACCCAAAGCGTAAATAATCACGGCGTTTAAAATACATGCCATCGCAGTCACGGCCGCATTCCCACCAATTGCCGTGGAAATCGGTAACGCAATCGCCGTTGTCGCTGCTTGTGGCAACATCGAAGCCAAACCAACCTTGCTGAGACCAAAAGCTTTGGCAACTAAGAAGATCAGTGTGAGTGCGATGAAAACTCCCACGATCAAGGATAATAGAATTTCCAACCAGAATTTTTTAACGATGTCATTACGTTTGTACAGCGGAACCGCAAACGCGATCGTCGCTGGGTTCAAGAACCAAAAAATGATGTCGCCACCAGGCTTGTAGGCTTGCGTGTAAAACTTGGCGGTGTCCATCCCCAGCCACTTTGCTAACACGACAAGCGCCAAAATCCCCATGACCATGCCGACAAACAATGGCTGAAACAGGAAGAAACCCTTCGAAATTTTGAACAACCACTGACCTAATAGATAAACTGCAATCGACAAAACGATGCCAAAAAATGGTGTTACAAAGTAGGCCAACGGTCCCTTAATGACTGGCACTGCAGCTGTTGCAACTAACATTGTCGTATTCATGAGGCTCGCCTACCCTTCATCCTTTGACTCTGTGTCAACGTGCGCATCCTTGTGAAGAACATGCACCCGAAGCCAAATGAAGAATCGCGTACAGTAAGCCACAGAGACCAGCAAAATAACGGTCGAAATAATAATGACGACAATCAGTTTCCAACCTTCGTTTTGCAAAATACCCAGTGTTCCAGCCAATTGAATACCTGACGGAACAAACAGAAAACCAATAATGCTGATTAAAAATGCGCCTAAATCTTCAACCCATTCTACCTTAACGATGTGTAAGGTCAGTGCGCCATATAAGAGCACCAGACCTACAACTGGTGTAGGTAGTGGAAATTTAGGGAAGGTTTTAGCGCCCCATTCGGAAATGAGCCAAGATAAAAATAGAATTGTGGCATAAATACCAATCTGAATTAAGATTGGCGCGTGCTGCGGTGACTTCTGCGGATGTTGCTTGTTTGCTGCCATCTGTAATCGCCTCCAAAAAATAATGCAATTCCTTGTGAAATAAGCTCGTTCTTGTGAAGAATTATAACTGATGTTTTATGCTGTGAACACTAATTTTATTGCAGTTGTAACCGTTTTCTTAGTTGACGACAGAATCGTTAAGTTTGTTCACAAAGCAAGATTGAATATTGGCATAAATGGACAGAAACATTGTCAAACAAAAAATGCCATTGCATAGGCTAAATACTGCAAGCCCACACAATGACATCTTTAATTGTCGCCCGGATTCATTCGAGATTATTCACACTATAACTGTCTAACTTAAGCCAACTAATGCGGAGAAGATTGGTACAACAATATCAATAACGATACTGATAATAACCACCGCAATGGCGGCCATTGAACCCTGTGCTGAACCTAATTGCAAGGCGAAAGCTGAACCAACCGTGTGTCCAGAAGTCCCTAAACCAAGTCCAGTCCCAATTGGGTCTGAGTTCAAACGGAAGACTTTAACGAGCCAACCACCCAAGGCGTAGATGATAACGGCATTTAAGATACATGCCATCGCAGTGACAGCGGCGTTACCACCAATAGCGGTTGAAATTGGTAAGGCAATGGCAGTCGTTGCAGCTTGTGGCAACATGGAAGAAATTCCGACATTACTCAAACCGAACAGCTTTGAGATACCAAAGATAACAAAGAGTGATACGAATGCACCAACGATCAATGATAGGAGAATTTCTAACCAGAACTTCTTAACGATATCATTACGTTTGTACAATGGCACAGCGAAGGCAATCGTTGCTGGGTTCAAGAACCAGAAAATGATGTCACCACCAGGCTTGTAAGCCGTAGTGTAGAACTTCGCCGTATCCATGCCAAGCATCTTGGCTAAAATGATAAGAACGATAATGCCTAAAACCATACCAACAAATAATGGCTGGAACAAGAAGAAACCATTGAACTTCTTAAATAACCACTGACCAATCAGATATACCGCAACGGATAAGAAGATTCCGAAGAACGGTGTTGCAAAGTAGGCAAGCGGTCCTTTAATGACTGGAACGGCAGCTGCCGCTAAAATTGAAACAGACATAACGTAATCTCCTTTCTATTTTTGGTCATCCGAGTCAACGTTTGCATCACCATGGAACCAGTGAACCCGCATCCAGATGAATAAGCGTGTGGTGTAAGCCACAACAACCAACAAGACGATCGTTGACAGAATAATGACAATAACTAACTTCCATCCTTCATTTTGAAGGATGCCAAGTGTACCGGCTAATTGAATACCAGATGGAACAAACAAGAAACCGATCAGGCTGATCATGAAACTCCCAAACGAGTCCACCCATTCAACCTTGATGATCTTAAACGTTAACGCTAAGTACAACAGTACCAGCCCAATAACTGGGGTTGGTAACGGGAACTTAGGGAACGTCTTAGCAACAAATTCTGAGATCAACCACGAAATAAACAGCACAGTTGCATAAATACCGATTTGAATTAAAATCGGTGCGGCTTTTTTCGTTGATGCCTCTGTCTTTGGCTTATTATTTTCTGCCATGACAACAATCCTCCTTAAAATTTGTGAAATCTACGAATCCGCAGATTTGAATTAGTGCGAAAACAACTCTCATGTACACACAAAGTTTAGCCATAACAACGGCAAAATCAGTGATTCACTTGTCAAACGCACTAATTTTGTCCTGAAATACCCTGTTCGGGAAGTGGAGTGCTCGAAAATTCTTCCTAGTTTGTGATGAAACAAATTTGCTTACTCAACTTACAAACCATGGGCGGCTATCTGAGGGCAAAATAAAAACCCGACTTACCGCATAAAAACTGCAGTGAATCAGGTTTGCATTTTGAATACTAATCACTTTTACATGTTTAAACGTTCTTTCATGGCCTTCACAAACGAACGACTGACCGGTACCTTATCGCCGTTTGTCAGCGTAATCTGATACGTATGGTTAAACCACGGTTCCACTTCTGAAATAGCAGTAATGTGGACGACAATGCTCCGATGGACCTGCATGAATTGGTCTTCCGGTAAACGCGCCATCAACCAGCTTAATGTCTGGTGCGTGTGAAAACGCCCCTCTGTGGTCGTTAAAATTAACGCACCATTTTCGACAAACCCTGCCAAAATTTCGTTTGATTGCAGGACCCGTGTTTTCTCGTCATCGGTAATGGAAATCATCGCCGAACGGTTGCTCAACTTCGGTTTGACTGGTGTTGCAGATTCTTCTCGCAACTGTAAGACCTCTTCGGCCTTCGATAATGCCTGGTCAATTCGCTGCTGCTCAAATGGTTTAAGTACATAATCCACAGCGTTAATGTTAAACGCCCGGACTGCATAGTCATCGTACGCCGTGGCAACAACGACTAACGGTGGTGTTGCCAATTGATTCAGTTTTTCAGCCAAGTCAAAACCATTTTCGTTATTTAAAGAGTTAGCCAAAAACACGAGGTCGGTTGGTGTCGTCAGTAGCTGAGTGATGGCTTGACCAATCGACTCTGCTTGTGCCACCTGATCTACCAGTACATTTTGTTTGAGTAAATATTCCAGTTCATCTCGTGCCAACGGTTCATCATCAACGATGAGTACTTTCATGAATTGCCTCCTGCTTGCTTGGAATTAATAGACTAACAGTGGTACCAGTAAC
>DMZB01000268.1 GCA_003482405.1 Lactobacillus sp.
TACTGCAAGAACGCGCAGGCACGGGTGGCTGGGGCCTGCCAGGCGGTTATTTGGAATTTGGCGAATCCTATCGGGAAGCGATGGTCCGTGAATTCAAAGAAGACACCGGGTTATCGGTCACAGTGGACCAAACCCTCGGTGTCTTCGATAAATACTTCTACACGTATCCAAATGGTGATGAAACGCAGATCATTTCGACATTGTTCACAGTTAAAAATATCGGTGGTCAGCTACTCGGCCAGATTACGGATGAAACAACTGCCCTCCGATTCTTCGATTTAGATGACACGCCAACCTTGTTTTTCGATCAAAGTCAAGATATGTTGGATGCACTAAAGCAATGGGTCACCAAACAGGACTAAAACCTAATGACTTTTTAAAACGTCAAAGTCTGCATTTAACAACTCACGTAACTTTTGTTCACCTTCTGCGCCAAGTAATTCAATATACTTATCGTTTAAATCCGACCACATTTGCTTCAAGTCTGTTTGCAAATTCTGGCCGGATTTTGTCAGCGCCACACTCACGCTGCGGCCCTGGCTAGTACGGTCAATGTACCCTTGCCGTTGCAGTTTGTCCAAGAACCGCGTGACCGTCGACCGATCCAGTGACAGTTCATCAGCAATGGCGGACGGATTCAGTTCATCCCCCGTATTCAAATACATCAAAATGAATGCCGCCGTCGATGACAGTCCCAGTTTGTTAAACTGGTCATCGCTAATTTTCGCCACGATTCGATTTACGCGCGCGCTGGAAAAGTATAAGCACTCATCGAAGTTAATTTTTGCCATGTGTTAACCCTCCCGTTCAGCCTGAATCGCGGTCAAGCCACCATCGATGACGATTTCCTGTCCGGAAATGTAGCTTGCCGCTGAAGATGCCAAGAATTGGACCGTACTTGCAATCTCACTCGCATTCCCGAAACGCCCCATCGGTACATTAGCAATCTTATCTTCAAAACTGGCCTTGCTCATATTCTGCTGATTGAACTGCTCAGTATTCGTGTAACCAGGGCTAACAGCGTTGATGCGAATGCCGTGTGGTGCCAGCTCCAATGCCAGTGATTTGGTGAGGTAAGCAATCGCAGACTTAGTGGATGAATATAAGGATGCTGTGTCCAAACCACGGTGATACGTCCATGATACATTGATAATCACACTACTGTCTTTCGGCATCAATGGCACTGCCCGCTGAATGGTGAAGAACACACCCTTGTAGTTGAGATCAACTGAGCGGTCAAAATCATCTTCTGTAATCTCGCCAAACGGTTTGAAGATTCCGAAACCGGCGTTTGCAAACAGCACATCGATATGATCAGCCACTTGCTTGATTTCTTTAAATACCCGGTCGATTTCAGCAACCGATGATAAATCAGCAACTAAGGCCGTTAATTGTGGATGGTCCACCGCAACCTGTTGCGTCTTCTCTGGATTACGACCAATCACAATAACTTGATTGTTTTTGTCTGCGGCAAATGCCTGCGCTGTGGCTAAACCAATGCCTGAAGTGCCGCCAGTGATAACGATAACTTTTTTCATGCTGATGTTGCTCCTTTTGTTTTTAATTGATTGTACATACAACTATAATCATAAAAACAAAGTTGTCAACCGCTATTTCATTAAAAATATCGTCGACAACTTCATAGGAGTCTCTTAATCGCACTTATACCGGCTTTCTTGCCGCCGTAATAATCATGTCGATCACCGCACTCAGCGGCGTCGTAACAGGATCAATCGTTTTTGCCTGAACGCGTTGCGCATACGTGGTAATCGTCGCAAACCCCATCGTTAAAATAACATCTGGGTTCATTTCGCGCAGTTCACCATTCTTGACGCCTTTAGCCAGTTCTTTAAAAATCTTGTCAAAGTTGATTTCGACTTCTTCTTGCGACAAGTTCATGGTAGCCAATACCGGAGACGCATTGAACTGCTGAATTAGCGCTAAATCATCTGGGTCATCCATACCAAACTGATAGAGTGCACGGGCAAACAGGGTCAGATTTTCAATTGCAGATCCTTTCGGCGAATAGTGATCCATGATGTAATCGCCGATCGTTTGTTTACGGCTTAAAAATGTTTGTTTTACAATATCGTCTTTATCTTTAAAGTAAATATAGATATTTGATTGGGAAATGTTAGCCTGTTTGGCCACTTTGGTGAGGGTCACACCGCTAATGCCCTCTGTGATAATCATTTTGGTCGTAACATCTAAGATGTGTTGACGCCGATTTTCGTCTTTTTCTCGCATAACGTCACTATAAAAGAATTTAAATTCCGAGTCAACCTTAAAATCTTTTTCAAATAGTCGCTTGACAAAGAATAAAAATTCTTTTATAGTGAATCTCGTTGAATTGATCACAGGCATCAATTTATTTTTTTGAATAATAAAAGAATTTAAATTCTTTAAAGGAGACTTTTCATTATGGCTAAACCCGTTGTGATTATCACTGGTGCTTCATCCGGTATGGGTGAATCCGCCGCCAAACAATTTTTTAACGCTGGCTACAACGTTTATGCTGGTGCCCGTCGTCTCGAAAAGATGGCGCCCCTTTCCAAGCTCGGTATTCACACCCTCCGTTTGGACGTCACCGATCCGGAATCTAACCAAATCTTTGTTGATCAAGTCCTGAAGGACGCCGGGCGCATCGATGTCCTAATCAATAATGCCGGTTATGGTTCGTTTGGCGCACTCGAAGACGTGGCTCCGAAAGAGGCCAAGCAGCAATTTGACGTCAATGTTTTTGGTGCCATGAATTTAACCCAACTCGTTCTGCCAACGATGCGGGCTCAGCATTCCGGTCGTATCATCAACAATTCCTCCATTGTCGGTCAGATTTACGCCCCACTTGGCGGCTGGTACTTCGCATCTAAACACGCGTTTGAAGCTTTGAGCGATTCACTGCGTTTGGAGGTCAAACAATTTGGTATCGACGTGGTCATTACCGAGCCCGGTGGCACGAACACCAACTGGTTACAAATTTCTGCCGATCACTTGAAGGCTTCTACACCCGCCAATTCCGCTTATCGAAAAATGGTCGATGCCTTCAACAGCGCCACACCAACTGGGCTGGAAACGGCTGACCAAATCGGTGCGCTGATGCTCAAAGTTGCTGGAATCAAACATCCGAAGACGCGCTATCAGGCCACTATGCATGACAAATGGATGGTTATTGCGGCCCGAAAGTTATCCTTCAAAATGTTCGACCGAATGATGAGCAAGGGTATTTAAAAGCCAATGAAACAGCGTGATAATTCGAAAAAAGTCGCCATGCCACAACATATTTCGACTCAATTGCGTAGCGTTTAGGCCTTGATATTAAAGGATTTATAACTTCATGAAAGCCCCACTTAATCTTAACGAAAACAGCATGAAACCCTAATCAGAATCGAGGGTTTCATGCTGTTTGCTTTGCTATAATTTTATCTACCGAGAAGTGAAGACAGTGGTGACTTTGGCGTCCTTGACGCCTGAAAGAAGATGGTGCTAATGGGGTAAAGAAACTTTGCCGTATTGCCGCAGAATCTGATGGAAAGGAGTTGCCTCGTGTCCGTAAAGGATGCACTGCAACTAATGTTGGGGTTTGCCATGTTCGTTTTGGCCCTCCTGGCATTAGTCGTTTCGTTAATAGTGGCCTTCATGGCCCACTGTTAACATAAAAAACGAGCAGTCGTCTCAACTTTGGGAAAGGACGACTGCTCGTTAGTTATCTAGCACCACCGCTTTTGCGGATCGGCATGGGACGTCATTACAGTGGCGTCCTTTTTACGTGTTCATTATATCACGTGTTCCGGAAGTTTAAATCAAAATGGCTTGTTTAAGAAGGACGAAACAGCCACACACCGTGACTCTCCCACGTCCTACAAACTTTTATATTTTATACTTTATAAGTCCAAATTATCATTTGAATATCTCCCCAACTCCTAGCAGCTAAAAGAAGCTACGGATGGTTAATACCGATTCTCCATCGTAAACGTAACTAAATTTGCATCCGCAGCATTACGAAAACCAACTGAAGTGTAAAAGCCTATCGTTTTGGGCTCATTGTCAGTCAGTAAATGGACTTGGCCAATATTTTTCAGTCTCTGCATGGCCGTCTTCATCAAGTTGCCGCCAATTCCTCGTCGCTGATAGTCTGGCAACACCAGGATATCCTGAATGAATGCAATCGATACCTCATCAGTTACGTAACGTAACAACCCGACGAGTTTATCGTCATCAAAGGCCGCAATATTCACTGAATGTGCAATCGCAACCATCAACGCTTCTGGATTTTGTGTATAGGCAATCCAACCGTTAGCTTCATATAGTGCTAAAACGGCCGGTTCATTCACAGTTGTAACGAATTTAATCGTGATCATTTAATTTTCCTCCACTTTGCTTAACGTCTCAACAAAGTGCAGTCTTACGTTTATCAAACCCCATAAACGGAACCCTCCAAGCCACTTAACATTTTAAGTTGTAGATTTACAGTTCAGCCAAATCAATCATTTAGCCTTTACTGGCAATGCTAATAAAGCCTTCAAGCCCAAATTTAGGGCACCTTGACGCGCCGAGCGACCCCAATCACGTTTGTCATAAGCATCGGTATGTGCTAACGAGTCTGCTGTGAAGAAAAATTGGCCGAAGTCAACCTGACGAAACTGCGCACAAGCAGCTAATGCCGCACACTCCATCTCCACCGTTTGGTACCCTGATGCTCGATACTGCTCAACCAACTGTTGCGTCTCGCGGAAATAGCCATCCGTGGTCCATGTCTTGACCTGCGTCACTGTCTGATGTGCTGACTGCAAAGTCGTTTCAATCGCCTGTTCCATCTGTGCATTCAGTTTGATCGTCTCTGAAGCCGGCAAGTAATGATATGAAGTCCCCTCGTCACGCAACGCCTCAATTGGCAACAGAAAATCGCCCTCGGCATGGTTAGTCAGCACACCACAACTGCCCATACTGATGATCTGTTGAACACCGTGGCCAATCAAATAATCTAAAATCTGGGTTGCCGCCGGAGCACCCAACGGCGCCTGCATAACCGTCAGTGTTTGCCCATAGGCCTCAACCTTCAAAATTGGAAATTCCTTGGTAATGCAACTGAAGACACCCACTTGCATAGGATGGTACGGTTCTAAAAATGTCTGTAAGTCTGACTCTTCGACAAACGCAAAGAGACATTTTGTTTCACAACTAATTTCAGGGTCTTCAGACGGATCGGTGACCCCCACCTGGTTGTTGTCAAAGTTAAATAATGGTGATTCTGTCATCGTCCTCATCCCCTCACTGAATTTTAATGTTAAGATTACGCTTAACTCTCGCAGAGGTCTAGAACAACTTAACTTTTTGATTGCAAGTTTAAGTGGAAAAGCTAAACTGAGAGCAGCATCACAGGCAGGCAAAGAGAAGAATTGGAGGACGAACATGAATTATCGAATTGCAGTGGTATCAGACAGTCACGGCAATGCTTCAGCGTTACAGGCCACGTTAACCGACGCGAAGCAGCACGGCGTAGACGAAGTGTGGTCACTCGGCGATATCGCGCTTGGCGGCGCAACTTCGGCTGAATGCTACGACCTAATCGAAGAAGTCGGCGCCACCCAGTATTTGATGGGCAACTGGGAGAGTGACTACAATTTCATCATGAGCAAACCAACGGACGGCGTGGATTTCAACGATCCAACCGATGTTTATTTCACAATTCTGGCACAATACGAGCACGCACGTTACACATCGCAACGGGAATCACAATTACGCCGGTTACCGATGACTGGCCGCAAAGTTGTCGATAATTTAGTCTTCAGCATGTCACATAATTTGCCAAACAAAAATCACGGTCACTCCTTATTTCCAACTGAATCCCAAGCCAACTTTGATGTGCTGACCGCCACAGACTCAGCAGACGTTGCACTTTACGCGCACACGCATACCCCTGTTTGGCGCTATACTTCGAATGGACAAATGGTGTTGAATCCCGGTTCTGTTGGCCAAGTTTGGTTCACACGTGACAAACTGCTGGCAAACCGTGCCGCCAGCTACCTGCTGCTCACTGTTTCTGAAAAAGGTATCGAAGACGTGGATTTCCGCCGCGTGCCTTATGACATGGACGGTGAATTACAACGCGCAAAAGAGCTTCATTTTCCATACGTTGAACTCTACCAAAAGTTAATGTTCACAGGCCATGCGTCAACTCATGATGCGGACACACTGCGCAGGGTGAATACAGAACACCACTATCGCGAACAGGCCGAAGACTTTTTGAACAGTCTGCCAGACCCTGATGAGCCGGACTCAAGCGATGGTATGCCTGGCAAAGGCGACCACTAACACACTTCGTTCCTAACGTTTGGAGGTTTGAATTATGGATGACAACACACTGATTGAAATTGGTTTGCGTGAAGAAGGCCCACTTAAAGTCATTTTAGGTGGTTGGACAGAACCCGATGAGCACCAGCAAACGGTTGGGATTGTTGGCCTACTCTATGTCACCACCGATGTTGATAAAGCAGAACATGAATTTCAACGTTTGCGAGCAACGTTTCCAGATCGTTACTACATGGTTTACAGCGTTCCATACGATACGGATTTATCGACGCTGAATCACTGGCCATCACTGGAAATTACGCAACAGGACTTAACATAATTGTTCTAAGAATTGAGGTCACATAAAAAAACAGCGTCAAATTAACTCGATTGACCGAGTTAACTTGACGCTTCTTTTGTCACCACTAGTTATCCACATCCAGTAACGCATGTGGCTTTCCTTCGACTCTAAAAGTTTCAACAACGGTGTCGCGTTTCCGCATGCACCTATCAAACTGTTCTAGTAGCGGCAGATCTTCAAATCTGTAATCCAACCGTCGAATCCAATTGGTCATGACGAATAAGTACGGATCAGCAATGCTAAACTTATCACCGGTTAGCCACGCTCGACCATCCCCAAAAGCATGTTCAACATATCTTAATCGTGGCAAGACCCGTTGCCACACTAATGCCTTAGATTCTGCCGTATTCGGCAGCCAATTGCCCTTTCGAAACGGTGAAATAAAGTTTTTGTGGAGTTCGGTGGCAATAAAATTCAGCCATTGCCGTTGTTGCCAATACTCGTCAGAACCGTATGGCGCAATTAACTGACCAGCTTGTGCACCAAGATACTCCAATATCACAGCGCACTCTGTTAGTCATTCACCATCGTCTAGTTCCAAAGCTGGCACATAAGATTTTGGATTCACCTTGTTATAATCGCCCTTAACCCATGTCTTCTGATCCAAATTCACCCGTTGTAGTTCAAAATCCAAATGCAATTCCCGTAAAAGAATATGCGGTGCCATTGAACTCGCGCCTGATGCAAAAAATAATTGCATGTGTAGTCACCTTTCTTTATTCGATATCTGTCGAACTAATGATTCAAACAAAACAGCACCTACAACACATCAAAAAAATGTGGCAGATACTGTTCAAATGTCGTCTCATTGATCGACAATAATTTGGTCTGGCTGACCTGACGTGTATTGGTTAAACCTGCCTGGCGAAGCGCCTTAAAATGATAGGATACGGTGGATTTTGCCAGATTCAACTGTTCGCCAACCTCACCACAGGTCATTTCACGCCTATTTTCATGAAGAATTCGCAAAATACTGATTCGATGTGGTTCGCTCAGGACTTTAAAAATTTCAGCTAACCTTTTGTCGGTCGTTATTTGTTCGATATTCATAAAACAAAGATATTCCTTGAAGGTGAAAATTGCAACTAGGAGTATTCGTAATCTCAGCTTCTATCCGAGACTCTTATTCTTTCACTTTAGTTAAACTTATTCTATTATTAGGTTAATCATCAGAGGGGAGATTGATCTTATGCTAAAACTTCTTCAATACCTTGTTTATCCCAAAGAGTCATCACAAACACAGGACCTGAATAATCGTTTATTGAACGCTTTATTATGGGCCACAATGGCCAGCATTCCGCTTACTTTAGTCAGTTTGGCGTTGGATTGGCCTTCTGGGGTCATTTCTCATGGCACCAGCTTGCTTGCCTTAATGTCTATATTGATTTGGCTAATTGGCAGCGCCTCAGTTAGCAAGATTATTCGTGGTCAAGACCCTAATAGCACATTTAAACATCAAAATCCCACTAAACGTTGGCTAACACTTCGAGCCACTGCGCTTGGACTATCCATCTTTATTTTCTTTTTCTTGGTTGATTTAACCATTAACCCAATAATTGATGGACCAAGCGTTGTTAACTTGCCGAAATATGCATTGATTGCACTCGGTTTGGGTATCGTTGTGGGCCTGATTGCCTATGCCGTTGAGGCTTCGATTGCCTCTGACAAACGTCGGCCAAATTAAATTATTTTCAAACTCGGTGACTGCCGCAACGTTCACTTTAACAACTCGCCATTCATAATAAGGCACCGACAACGGATGATATATTCACTTACGAAATTGTCCGTTGTCAGTGCCTTATTTTCGTTGTTAACGGTAATCACTTATCAGCCATTTGCTTTCGAATCTCATCAACAGATGGTCCGAACAAGTCATCAAGTGTGCTGTCTAAAACAATTGCGAGTTTTGCACAAAGTAGCAAACTCGGATTGTAATCCCCTTTTTCGATGGCAATCAATGTTTGTCGAACAACGCCAATTTTAAACGCTAACTCTTTTTGTGTCAGCCCCCGAGCTGTTCGCAACTTTTTGACATTATTCATGGATTTTGACCCGCCCGACGACGTACATAATCAATCCAAACGCGATAGACTCAATGCCCGTTGTGAGTAAAGTTTTGCTGATTGGTTCCGGCGTATTGAACCATGAATTCATGAAGATCACCCAAGCTGTCATTAAGATAAAGAAATAAAGGCTCTGTCCAAAAGTTCTCATTTGAAGGTGATGAACCACTTGTCGCTTATTGAGCGCATTAAACGTTTCTGACGTAACACTTTCAGCATGCCAAAACCGCACAATATACACGAGCGCGTTAACCATCATCAAAACCGTTAACAATACTGTTCCCCGAGAAATTTGATCCTTCTCAAAATATAAGTCCATGCCCAGACTGACTGCAGTTGCCAGTCCCAGCAAATAAAACGACAAGATATATAACCCCGCCAGTCGATTATTTATATCACCCATTTGACGCTCGTCTCGCGGTGTTAGGTAGCCGATAAATAAACTTTTAATCATGGTAAGATCCCCTCTCTCGATGTAAACTATATATTACATTGTGTAATATACTACGATCTAAATGAAATGTAAACTATATATTACTTTTGCTTTGTCATCCTGAGAAGTTGCTGCCTCGCATGTCTAAAAATCCGGATACAAAAAAATTCTCCTAGTTAAGAATGCACATTGCACACTCTTTAGGAGAACTTCTTAGACTTACTCATTTCACTTCTAATTCATTTCGAGCTGAGACCCATGCATCTAGTCTATTGGCTTATAATCACGCGGCAAGCGTTTCTCATAATGTGACCACGCTGACCAGATTTTGACTACATGTTCACGCTTGTTAACCGTATAAACAATGCGATGCTGATCATTTATTCGACAAGAGTAAATTTTCCTTTTATGAGGAACCATTAACTCCCAGCCATTTAATTGACGACTATATGGATTTTCTTTTAACAGTCTAATAATATTCATGTAATTATCAAACAGTCCCGCCTTAATTAACAAAGGTTCATCGTCGCTTTTCACTTTTCTATGAGGAATAACTGTAAAGACATTCATTGTTAATAAGCATTTTTAGGATCAAAATCGCCAGGCTTTTCATGATCCATTCTGTCATTAACAACGTTCAATACACCGTTATCTCTCAAAAATGCCAATTCCTTATCTCGTTCATACTCCTCATATTGCGCCTTACTAATAATAACTGCACCGTTGTTGTGCGCATGATCTTTTGATTGAAGAGTTATTTCAACGGGTTGATTATGATTAGCAACATCATTTACCACCGTATAAAGATCTTTACGTAACTTAGTTGGTGTGTACGTCTTCATGATTCTTCACTCCCTTTAATTGATACTAATATTTTAGTGTACGCTATAACGTACGTCAATTTTTTTGACTCACTTTGATCTTACAAAAAAACGCCGAGCCACACCTCATAGTGCAACCCGACGACTTTTCATTCGCTATTTCACTTTAATCCCAAACATTCAAATCAACTGTGCCGCCTGGTATTGACTGACAATCAGTCCACTAGCTAACTGCGCGCTCATACTCAGCGTTTCAAAATCAGCCTCGTGCCAGTCGACACCTTTCAAACGAGTTTCAACAAAATCAGCACCGGTCAGGCGTGAGCCGGCAAAGCTCAACGTTTTCTTAACCCGAATCGCCTGAAACGCGCTTTCGAGCAAATCGCAATTTAAGAATTGACCACTTTCGACGCGCATTTCACTGAAATTTGCGTATGTTAGTTTGCAGGCATCAAACGTTGTGTCCTTCATCACGGCCTCGCTGAAGTCACTACCGGCTAGTTGCAAACTCTTCAATTTGCAGTGAAACCAGCTTGACTGACGCCATGTCGCGTTCAAAAACTGACTGTGCGTCCATGTCACGCTGCTAAAATCTGCGTTATCGAAATTGGTTTGGTCAAACGTACAATGATCAAAGGTTACATCAACAATGCGAATCGGTTCGTTGGACACTGTAAAATGGCAGCGCACATACTTTTGATCAGGTTCAACGTCATCCAAGGATAGCGTCTGCTCGACAACTTCAGTTTGTTCACTCATTTCAAACCCCGCCAGTTACTTTTCACTCTTGCGTAAACTCAGCTTTTCAACGTTTAGCACTTCGTCGATCCAGTCATCGTAGAAACCTTCTTCGTGGCTGACCATAATCAGGTTGCCGCGGAATTTGTTCAACGCATCAGCTAGTGCATTCTTGGTCTCATCGTCCAAATGGTTGGTCGGTTCATCCA
>DMZB01000030.1 GCA_003482405.1 Lactobacillus sp.
CTTGCGAAGGTTGCCTGATGAATTAGTACAAGCCATTGCCAGTCGTCGCAACCACAGTCCACGTAAAAGTCTTAACTATCGTACACCACTAGAAGTATTCATGAGTCATATTTCTGACACTCAACAAATTTCTAACTTAATGTGACAATTCGGGATGTATTAAAAATTGTCAGAGCCGTATCCTGAGAATCTGCCTCGATTGGTAATACAATTACGTCTTCAAGAAGTGCCATTACAAGGTCTTTAAATTTCATGGGATTTGAAACTGAAAATTCATCAATTAATTTTTGAAACAGTACATAGTTATTTGAATATTGATCTAAATCATCAGTCTGAGCTTCTCCGGTTTTAAGAATGTTCTTAAAAACCTTATTTCCTTCCTCATTCATGACATTTGAATAAATAAGAACGTTATTCTTGCTGATGATTTTCTTGTAACGATCAGTTTCCCAAATCAAGGGTAATATCATCCTTTTGAGCTGATCAACTTGGTCATCATTTGAACCAATTTCTTCTAACTTCGTATAGAGTGCTCTAATCAATAAGAATAGCGTTGTTATTCTTTGCTGACCGTCTATTATCTCTTGTTCGCCATTGTCATTAATAAAATAGACAATTGACCCCAAAAAATATGTCTCCTCCTCGCCACCTTCTACGAAATCAACAATGTCTTCCCACAATTGCCCAGCCTCATCTTCACTCCACGCATACGGCCTTTGATAATCAGGAATAACGAATTTATGTGTAGTGCCATTGCTCAACAACTGTTCGACTGACTTTTTATCAACTTTAATCTCTGTACTCACTGTGTTAACCCCACTTATTAACAAATCGTTTCATGATCTCTTGATAGTTGCACAAACCTAAAATGAACCACAGAACGGTTCCTATAGTACCTTTGTTTTGATTATATCAAAAAAACGAAAGTTGCTTTGAAGTTTATAAACCCTTTATTCCTCCAAATAGCTTTCGTTACATACCAGACTGAACTCAAATTCATATGATAAACTCTATAGATGTCACATCAATGTCGTAAGATACCTCATAATCTTATCCGTATCCTGTGTTTCCAACTCCTGAATGATATGCAAATACGTCTTCTGCGTTGTGTTCATATTAGAGTGACCGAGCCGTCTGGCAACGGACCCAATTGAAACACCGGCATAAAGTAGCAATGACGCATGTGTGTGCCGCAACCCATGCACGCTAATTACTGGAACGCCCGCACGTTTACAAAGTCTCTCCAAGTTCTTATTAGCCGTTTCATTGTATGCGTGATGACCATTCGCCAAAAATATCGGTTCATCCTGAGGCTTACCTTTGGTCAACTGTGCAAACTGCATGGCAACTTGCCAGTCCAACGGAACGCGGCGGATAGAAGCCTGGTTTTTAGTTGGTGCAAACGAACCATTCTCACTCTTATAGTCCCAAGTCTTGGTAACATTAAGCGACAAACGACGGAAATCAAAGTCACTAGGTGTAAGCCCTAATGCCTCTGAAAAACGTAATCCTGTTTTAGCAATCAGTAGGAAAAAGTAATCCCAACTGACTTCTTTGCCAAACTCCAGCTGAGCAAGCAGTTTGGTCAGCTCTTGTTGATTAAGAAACTTAGGTTTATGCTGCCGACTTACCGTTCCTTTGATAACAACTTTGTAGGTTGGATCTCTCTGAATATAGCCATCCTCAACCGCATCACGAATGGCAGCCTTAACTTGATGATGAAAATCTAGGCATGTTTGGCGTTCATGAGTCTCTGCAAACTCATTAAGCAACTCCTGATACGTGCGACGATCTAGATCAGACAATTTTAAATTTGGAACAAGTGAACGAATGTGCTTCAAAGTCATCTCATACTTTTGATACGTGATTGGACGAACTGCGTCTTTCTTGTACAATTCCATCCAATCTTTGAAGTATGTGGTTAGT
Source organism: Lactobacillus sp. (assembly GCA_003482405.1). Classification (GTDB taxonomy): domain Bacteria; phylum Bacillota; class Bacilli; order Lactobacillales; family Lactobacillaceae; genus Furfurilactobacillus. Next base: position 1,927 of record DMZB01000030.1, read on the forward strand.
TTTAGAGATGTCGATTTCGTCATATTATCTCCTCCAAAAATAAAGTGGCGTACCCACAATTAGGTACGCCACTATTCTGACAGGCATTGACGATTAAACAAACATATTCTGCAACAATGTCTTTTTTACTTCCTTGAGGAGGTCTACTTTACGCTGGTTTACAGCAACAAATAAATCCATACTTTGAATAAGATTTCCAATTTTTGTTTGTTCATTTCTTTCGAGTGGAATCGAAACTTTGAGAGCTAATAAATCGTTTTTTGTAATTCCCTTAATAGATGTACCTTGACCATTTCGAGCAGCCTGTTGTAACTTTTTATACATGGAGTAAAGACTGAATTGCTTGTCATACTTTAAATTAACAAATGATAAAAAATCTTGGCTAGACGCATATTGTCTATTCATAAGTGTTAATTTACCAACGCCCACACGAGTTACAACGGCAATTGAATTATTCGGTATCAATTTAGCCGCAGAATTAGCCAATGCTTGTTCGCTGATAAACTTGTTTACATTAACTTCGCTTACGTTATTTTGAATGAGATTCGAACTTTGTAACCAGGGAATTTTCCCTTTCCAATATTTGGTTATCGATGTCTTTGGCGTTCCCCCACCTAATGTATATTCTGAGAAGGTCTCCAAACTACGCTTCTGCCAAGTATTCAGATTTTTCCTGTTGCAAACTTGCATAAACGGTATTCATTCCACTGCATAATTAAGGTATTATTATAGGGTGTACACACGCAGAAATGGAGTAATATCATGGCCGGAGAGCTTCACTTTGAAAATGAATTAATAGAGCATTTACAACGAATCGGTGGGTCGAAGCAGTGGAAATATGAAGAATCAATCAAGACGACTGAGGACTTATGGGAAAACTTTCGTCGCATACTGCAACAGAACAACCAAGAGCGGTTAGATGGTCCATTATCAGACACTGAATTTAATCAAGTCAAAAAAGAGATAACTAATATACATACACCATATCAGGCGGGGCAGTTTTTGTATGGTCTGAATGGCATTTCACAGGTTGAAATCGATACGGATTCTGGACGACATGTTTATTTAACTGTGTTTGATCAGAAGCAGGTTGGCGCTGGTAGCACGGTTTATCAGATCGTCAATCAGATTGAAAGAGAACCAATTCTGGCTGGACGTCCTAGCCGTCGTTTCGATGTAACACTGTTAATCAACGGATTGCCGATAATTCAGATTGAAGAGAAATCGGACACAAATGACATAAATCAAGCGTTAAATCAGATGCATCAATATGCTAAAGAACAACAATATCGAGATATTTAATCGAACTTACAGATTTTAGTGGCCATTACACCGAATGATGTTCGTTATATGGCAAACGCAACAGCCGAGATGTTTAATAAGAATTTTGCATTTAAGTGGCAAGATCAACACACCAATAAGCCTGTCCGCGATTGGCGTACCTTTACGGATAGCATGTTGTCTATTCCAATGGCACATCAAATGGCAACCAGCTACATGATCTTGGATGGCACCAAAAATAAACAGATGCTAAAGGTGATGCGGCCGTATCAGGTTTATGCGACTCAACACGTAATTGAAGGTATTAAGAAGCATGATTTTAGCTTTGCTGGGAAAAACAACGAAAACAACAAGATCGGTTATGTTTGGCATACGACTGGGTCAGGAAAGTCCATAAGCTCCTTCAAGGCAGCCTGGCTGGCTAGCAAGTTACCTAATGTTGATAAGGTTGTTTTTGTCGTCGATCGTATTGCTTTGACAACACAAACGGCTGATAATTACCGAGCATATGACCCTGAAAATGACACGAGTAATTCAGAAATTAATGGTGTCGTCAGTGATACGGCTAATGTTGGTGCACTCCGTCGTCAATTGACGAGTAACGCCAATGGCATTATTGTCACTAGTGTTCAAAAACTCGGTATATTAGCTAAAAACGACAAGTATAAAGTTCCAGATAAGAACATTGTGTTTATTGTAGATGAAGCACATCGATCAACTGCAGGGGCTAACTTTCACCAAATCCAGAACAAGTTCAAGCGGGCTGCATGGGTCGGCTATACGGGCACGCCAATGTTTGACGACACAACGAACGGTCTGCGTACGGAGGACATTTTCGGAAAGCCATTGCACATTTATACCATTCGTGAAGCCATTGCGGATGGCAACGTGCTCGGATTCAAGGTCGATTTTCAAACGACTATTTCCAAGGAACAAATGGAAGATGAATACTTACCGAATTTCTATCGCGAGCGTCATCCTGATTGGGACGAACACCAAATCAAGGAAAAGATTACACATCTGACCCCTGAGGATATTGATGACAGTATCGAACCAAGCTTTTATGACAACAATGAAGCACATATTAAATTGGTCGTCGAAGATGTTTTTAAAAACTGGCGCAATCGTTCAAACGAGGGTATGTATAACGCGCTATTCACGACTCATGTGGGTGGCGGTCAAGCAAGTACACCAATGGCCATGAAGTATTATCGCGAGTTTAAACGTGTGAATACTTTGAGGGCTGAACAAGGTAAATCAACATTGAAGGTTGGAATTACCTTTAGTGCTAACACCAGTAATTCTGACTCAATGATCAGTACAAATGATGACTTGATGGAAGCTATCACTGACTACAACAAGACCTTTAATAAGTCTTTTGGTCTGGACGACGTGTCTGGATATACTGCAGACGTGACAACACGTTTGAACAGAACCGCAGATGATGGCCAGTTTTTGGACATCGTTATCGTCGTTGATCAGCTACTCACGGGATTCGATGCTCCGCAAATGAATACGCTGTACGTTGATCGAACATTGCGCGGTGCAAGCTTAATTCAAGCCTACTCAAGGACTAACCGTATTGAGAACAGGGAGACTAAGCCTTTTGGACGAGTTATCAATTATCGTTGGCCGGCTCAAAACGAGGCACTGATGAGAAAGGCGTTGGCTACGTATGCCAACATAGACTCAGCGAAGTTGTCAGAGGATGGAGGCGACGCTGGCACGGAACCTCCGATCTTGGCGAAACCTTTTAAAGAGCAATTGGCGGATGTACGAAAGACGGTCTCGAAACTGCGTGATTTAACAGATGGCTTTGTAGAGACTCCACCCAGCGAGGCTAAACAAGAAGAGACTTACAAGTTAATGCAAGAATACAACGCAGGTATTGCAAAGTTAAAACAATACGATGAAAAGCCTGATGGCGATGGGTTTAATTACGATGATCCTGAGCAATTGATTATTGCCGTAGGAATGACGCCGGATCAGGAAAAGACGCTTACTCATGCGCTAGCGAACGAACTAAAGGAAAAAGTTGCCAAAATAAGGAATGTTAGCCAGATAGAACTCGATCTAAAAATGGAACACATCAAGGATGTTGAAGTTAATTATGATTACCTTGATGAATTAGTTTCAGACTTAATGAACCAGGTCAAAGAAGAAGAGCACATCAAAGTCCTAGCCACTAAGAATCAGATATTGGACTTTACCAAGTCAATGGACGATCGTGTCATGGCTAAGAAAATCGCTAAGTTTATTGACATGGCGATTAGTGGTGAGCTTCAAGCAGACACCTACCCAGTGAAACCCGATGACAGTTCAGAATTAATCGACCGCGCACATCGGCAGTCAATCGATCGTCAACTCCGAGATTTTCGAGTGAAGTGGGGAATTGTTGACGACATCAAGGGTTCGGATATGAGCTCCTGGTTATTAACCCACACAGAAGGTGCTGACGATCTTGATCGATCAGGACAATTATCAACGTTGCTTAGAGATGGTAGTGAGCATTACAAGACATTGGCGAACGATGAAGTTGCCTCGCTCAGTAGAATAAAGTACCGTAACCAACTTCGAGAAGCTATTAAGACACTTGCAGATCAATTAAATGAGGTTTAGACATGTTAGAAGAAGTGCAAACAGTACAGCAAATTGAATCAAAGTTATGGGCAATGGCCAATGAACTTCGTGGCAGCATGGATGCCAGTGAATACAAGAACTACATATTAGCGTTTATGTTTTATAGGTTCTTGTCCGAGCATCAAGAAGAGTATCTAAGAAATAATGAAGTTATTGATATTGATAAAGCGGCTGGTGAGACAGTTAATGACGCATACCGAAGAGCAACAGAAAAAGACGGTGTTGATGATTATCTAGAAGACATTTCACAAAAATTGGGCTATGCAATTAAACCTGAAGATACGTGGCGATCATTGGTCGATAAGGTTTTAAACGGTGAAGTTGCGCCGAGCGATTATCAGACTATTTTTGATGATTTCAATACAAACTCCGAACTAAACAGCGATGCTGCAAGTGATTTTCGCGGGGTGTTTAATGACGTTAACTTAGGTGATTCTCGCTTAGGAAATACAACGACAACACGTGCGAAAGCGCTGAATAATGTTGTTAAGTTAGTTGATGAGATTAGTTACACAGATGAAAACGGTCGTGACATTTTAGGCGATATTTATGAATATCTGATTGGTCAATTCGCTGCTAACGCTGGAAAAAAGGGCGGCGAATTCTATACACCCCACGAAGTTTCACAAGTGCTGGCTAAAATAGTTACGCACGATGTTAAAGCAAGCAAAGACCAGTTTGTTGTATATGACCCAACGATGGGATCAGGTTCGCTGCTTCTAACTGTTCAGCAGGAATTGCCTGGTGGTGATCGTGAAGGCGCCGTCAGTTTCTACGGACAAGAGCTGAGCACAACAACTTATAACTTGGCCCGAATGAATTTAATGATGCGCGGCGTCGAATACTCTAATATGTCGCTTAATAACGCGGATACATTAGAGGTTGATTGGCCAGATGGGCCTGATGCACAGGGAATTGACCATCCACGGACTTTTGATGCTGTCGTAGCAAACCCACCGTATTCTGCTCATTGGGATAACAGCGAGCGAAAGCTGAAAGATCCACGATTCAGTGATTATGGCAAACTTGCACCTTCCTCTAAAGCGGATTATGCATTTGTTTTGCACAGTCTTTATCACCTTAACGATCAAGGGACGATGGCCATTGTCTTACCTCATGGTGTACTTTTCCGTGGAGCGGCAGAAGGCAAGATTCGTGAGGCACTGATTAAGAAGAACTATCTCGATGGCGTCATCGGATTGCCTGCTAATCTATTCTACGGAACAAGTATTCCAACAACGGTTCTGGTATTTAAGAAGAATAAGACAAACAGAGACATCATGTTTATTGACGCTTCAAGCGACTTTGAAAAAGATAAGAATCAAAACCGTTTGCGTGCCGAAGACATCAATAAAATTATCAATGCTTATTTTGATCGCAAAGACGTCGACAAATACGCTCATGCTGCGAGCTTGGACGAAATTAAAGAGAACGAGTTCAACTTGAATATTCCTCGTTACGTGGATACATTCGAGGAGGAACCACCGGTAGATGTACAGGCCTTGAAGGATGACTACTTAGCGGCTGAAAAAGAAAGCAATGACTTACAGAAGCAAGTTGTAGCAGACTTAGAAAAACTTGTTGGCAAAGATGACGCAGCAACGAAGGATTTGGCGGCGCTCATTGAAGCTTTGAATTAAGGAGGTGTCTAATAATGGCAGATAATCAGACACCACGTTTTCGCTTCGAAGGATTCACAGACGCTTGGCAGAAGCGTA
>DMZB01000220.1 GCA_003482405.1 Lactobacillus sp.
CAGAAAATTATCCCGGTGGTGAAAACGAACGCTATCTGGAAATCTGGAACATTGTGTTCTCACAGTTCAATCACACGCCAGAAGGCACTTATGAACCATTGCCGCATAAGAACATTGATACGGGGATGGGGCTGGAACGGGTAGTTTCTGTTTTCCAACACGCACGAACTAACTTTGAGACAGATTTGTTTTTGCCCATTATTCGTGCAACAGAACAACTTTCTGACAACAAAAAATACGAAGCTAACAAAACTGACGATGTGTCGTTTAAAATCATTGCAGACCATGCACGAGCTGTGACGTTTGCCATCGGTGACGGTGCCTTGCCTTCAAACGAAGGGCGTGGTTACGTTATTCGCCGGTTGATTCGTCGTGCCATTTTAAACGGTAAGAAACTGGGCATTAACGAAGCATTTCTATACAAGTTAGTGCCGGTTGTTGGTGAGATCATGAAGAGTCACTATCCAACCGTCCTTGACCAAGCGGATTATATTGCGGGTGTCATTCATTCCGAAGAAGACCGGTTTAACGTGACGTTGGACACTGGTTTATCATTATTAAACGACACGATTGCCGCAACTAAAGCAGCAGGTAAGTCCCAGCTGGATGGTGCAGAAGCATTCAAGTTGTTTGACACGTACGGTTTTCCAATTGAACTGACCACTGAATATGCTGGCGACGAAGGCATGGGTGTGGATCAAGATGGCTTCAAGGCTGAAATGGAAAAGCAACGTGCACGTGCGCGGAATGCACGTTCTTCGGCTAAGTCAATGGGTGTTCAGCGTGCCTTATTAACGGATATCAAATCTAGCAGCAAGTATGTTGGCTATACGACGCTCACAGTTAACGACGCAAAGTAGTTGGATATTATTGTGGATGAAAAACTGGTTGACAGCACCGATGCTGCTGATGACGTTGTTACCGCTGAAGTGATCTTTGATCAAACACCATTTTATGCAGAAATGGGTGGTCAGGTTGCAGATACAGGAACCATTGTTGATGAATCAGGTACTGTAGTTGCCAAGGTCACAGACGTGCAACACGCACCTAATGGTCAAAACCTACACACGGTTAAACTGATTGGCAAACTGGTTAAAGGTGCAACTTACACTTTGTCTGTTGATGCCGCTCGTCACAGTAAGGTTGAAAAGAACCATACAGCGACGCATTTGCTTGATCAGTCGTTACGAAACGTGCTAGGCAGTCATACTGCTCAAGCAGGTTCGTTGGTTGAACCACATTACCTGCGCTTTGACTTCACACACTTTGGTCAAGTTACCAGTGAGGATTTGCACAAGGTTGAACAGATGGTTAATGACCAAATTTTTGCAGAAATTCCGGTTAAAACCGTTGAAACTGATTTGGAAACAGCCAAAAAGATGGGTGCTATTGCCATGTTCTCCGAAAAATACGGCAAACGTGTGCGGGTCGTTTCCATTGGTGATTTCAACACCGAATTCTGTGGCGGTGATCACGTCGCTAACACTAACGAGTTGGGATTGTTTAAAATCGTTTCTGAAACTGGTGTTGGTGCCGGCGTACGCCGAATCGAAGCCGTTACTGCAGGAGATGCCTTTAAGTTCCTGAATGACGAAGAGGCGTTATTGAACCAAACTGCTGCGCTGGTTAAGGCACCACAGGTAAAAGAGGTTCCTCACCGTATCGAAGCGTTGCAGGCAGATGTGAAGAAACTGGAAACAGGTCAGCGTGCGTTGCAGGCTAAGATGGCGGCTCAACAGGCTGCCAGTGCCTTTGATCATATCGAAACTGTTGCCGGAACAACTGTCATTGCACAACAAGTGAATGTTGCAGGTATGGGTCAGTTACGGCAATTAGCTGACGATTGGAAGCAAAAGTTGCCATCTGACGTGCTTGTTTTGGCAACAGGGAACGACGATAAAGCCAGTTTGTTAGTGGCAATGTCACCAGATCAGGTCAAAGCTGGTCGAAAGGCTGGCGATTTGATCAAGGCGATCGCACCCGCCATTAATGGTGGTGGCGGTGGCCGCCCAGACATGGCTCAGGCCGGTGGTAAGAAACCAGCTGGCATTAGCGATGCACTGGCACAAGCCAAAGCTTGGTTAGAAAAGTAAAGACACATCAGCGCCATTTAATCGCGCGTGATTATTGAGAGAGCGGGACATAACACGTTTTGACTTTCTCAGGTAATGTAAATACGTCGTTTATGGGTGATTTTTCCCATGAACGATGTATTTTTGTGTTAAATGAGCAAAACCAGTGCTATGGCTTGTGTTTGCGGCAATTTTTCAATAAAATTTTTCAATCGCAGGAACTTTTGCGATTGAAGGAAAATGTCTGCTGAAAGAACTTGCTGAAAGAACTTGCTGAAAATACCTGCTGAAAGAACTTGCTGACATTTCTCTAAAGTTGAAGCTGAGAAGTTGTGTCTTAGTTTGTTTCGTTTATTTTGTTGCGTTCATAAGAAGATTTGTATGTGGGCGACGTTGTGTTAGCTATTTTTAGGCACCTTATTTGACAATATGGTTACAACGGTCAGGATAATTGTTATTTGGACAATGTTTCAGTAGAATAGTTATTAATCGGAGTGTGCAGATTTTATGTTTTTAGCCAAATGTTTTTGTGCACAGGAGCCCGTTGGGTGAATTGATCATGGAGGGAATACAAATGAGTACGACAGACAAGACCATGTTCTTTGATTTTAATAATCAGCAACAAAAAGACGTTCATGATACGTTAACAACGGTTTACGCTGCACTTGAGGAAAAGGGCTACAACCCAATTAACCAGATCGTGGGATATTTGTTATCGGGGGATCCCGCCTACATTCCACGTCTAAATGATGCACGTAATTTAATTCGTAAGCATGAACGTGACGAAATTATTGAAGAACTCGTGCGTTCATATCTAAAGGCGGATAATAAAAATAAATGAAATTAATGGGATTAGATGTTGGATCTAGAACCGTTGGTGTCGCCGTTAGCGACGCGTTTGGTTGGACGGCACAAGGTGTCGAGATCGTGAGAATCAATGAAGATGAGGGTGAGTTTGGATTAGACCGCATTGAAGAATTGATGAAAGCACATGGAACAGGTGGCTTCGTATTAGGTTTGCCAAAGAACATGAATAATACGTTGGGACCACGTGTCGAGGCCTCACAGCACTATGGTGAGTTGCTGAGTGAACGTTTCCATCAGCCAATTGATTTTATTGATGAACGATTAACGACCGTAGAAGCTGAGCGGATGCTGGTCGAACAGGCCGACACCTCACGGAAAAAGCGAAAAAAGGTCATTGATAAGTTGGCGGCGGCTTTGATTTTACAGAATTATTTGGATGCACATGGCAAACTGACGCAAGCTTGATGATGGACTTAGACAGACTTGATCTGAAGTAAAACCCCGTCATCTAAAACACGCAAAAGAAAGTGGGAATCAGCATGGCTGAGACAAAACACAACGGTTCAGAAGACAACGAAGAACAACAAATTACATTGGTCGATGACAATGGCAACGAAACGTTGTATAACGTCTTGTTTACGTTTAAATCAGATGATTACGGAAAGTCTTACATTCTGCTTTATCCAGCTAGTGCAGCGGATGACGAAGAAGTTGACATCCAAGCGTATGCTTTTGATCCGGAAGAAGATGGCTCCACTGAGGGGGAGCTGTCGCCGATTGAAAGCGATGACGAGTGGGACATGGTTGAAGAAATGCTTAACACGTTCTTAGACGATGACTCAAATCTGTCGTAATTTAGGTTGATTGTTATTTGTTGCGGCGCTGTATTCCTGTATCTGGAAGGGATATGGCGCCGCTTGTGTTGAAGTTAGAAATTAGACGGGAATTAATTAAATGATATTATCGTTAATTGTAATTTTGTTACTGTTGATTGCTTTGGGTCGTGGCTACCGGCGCGGTTTTGTCGTCGAAGTTGTGACCACTGTGGGGTACATTTTTGTATTGATTATTGCGAAACTGTTAACGCCAACAGTAGCAACGTGGTTACGTCATTTGTTACCGGTCAACCATCAGCCAACCGCTAACGATCAGTTATTAAACAGTCAGGTCAATCATTTTTGGTCCGCTGGCTTAGCCTTTTGGGGGTTAATAATTCTGGGATTCATTTTATTGCACTGGCTGTCGCGCTCTTTAAAAGTATTTACAAATATTCCAGTCATTCATGGTGTCAATGCGATTACAGGTGCGGTTATCGCCGGTTTATTGATGTATCTGTTGATCTTTTTCGGATTATCCATTGCGTCCGTTTGGCCGGCTGACTGGATTCATAACCAGCTCGTGCATTCACCGGTGAGTCACTGGATTTTGCACCAAACACCGATTCTGTCAGAGAAAATCTTTCAGTGGTGGCTGAGTCGTTAAAAAAGGAATGAATAAAATTGATGAATAAACGCGGGTTAACAACCCTCGAATTTGATAAAGTAAAGGCTAAGATGACTAGCATGCTGATTTCACCTAGTGGTCATCAGGAACTTGCGGATTTACAGCCGGCTACAGATGCCGCTGTTATCCAGCAACGTTTGGATGAAACTAAGGACGGAGCTGACATTTTACGTCTAAAAGGTGGTATTCCACTGCCGGAATTAGCTGATTTAACGCCGCACATGAAACGTTTGGCCATTGATGCGGCTCTGAATGGGACCGAATTGGCTGCAGTTAGCCGGGTGCTACAGACAGCTATGACTGTACGAACCTTTTTCAGTCAGTTGACAGAGGATGGAACGGCACTACGGCGTCTGGATCAGGTTGCAAAACAAATTGTGGCCTTGCCAGAGTTAACTCGCCGGTTAAATACCGCAATAGAGCCAGACGGACGTGTGAGCGATGCGGCCAGTGTTGATCTGGCTGATATTCGTGGTCGAATCAAGAGCACCGAAAGTTTGATTCGTTCACGGATGCAAAACTATATTCGTGGTAAGCAGGCTAGATTCTTGAGTGAACCGATTATTACGATGCGTAATGATCGTTACGTTGTGCCTGTCAAGACAGAATACCGGACTCGTGTCGGCGGGGTGGTTCATGACGAAAGCCAATCTGGACAAACACTCTACATTGAACCAGAAGACGTAGTTGATTTGAATAATCGTTTGCGCCAGAGTCAGGTGCAGGAAAGAAACGAAGAAGCTCGGATTCTGCAAGAATTATCGGCTGTGCTGACCCCACATCGTGAAGAAATTTTGGCCAATGCCAGTGTATTAGGACATCTCGATTTTGTGAACGCTAAAGCACGCTATGCACACCAAATCAATGCGACCGAACCACGGCTCAGCCTAGATGGCCACATTAACTTGCGACAAGCACGTCATCCGCTGTTAGACCAGGCTTCCGCAGTTGCAAACGACATTACGCTTGGTGATGCATACGATGCAATTATTATCACTGGCCCAAATACCGGTGGTAAAACGATCACGCTAAAGACACTTGGCTTGAGCCAATTGATGGCGCAGTCAGGTCTGTTTATCCCTGCTTTCGAAGGTAGTCAGGTGGCCATCTTTGATAACGTGTTTGCCGATATTGGAGACGAGCAGTCGATCGAACAGTCCCTGAGTACGTTTAGTTCACACATGGATAATTTGATTCAGATTTTGGGTCAGGCCACTGCGGACAGCCTAGTGTTGGTGGATGAAATTGGGGCAGGGACGGATCCTAAAGAAGGAGCCGCACTTGCAATCGCAATTTTAGACGCCTTTGGCACGATTGGTGCGGATGTTGTTGCCACGACACACTATCCAGAATTAAAGGCTTACGGTTATGACCGGCCACGCACAACCAATGCCAGTATGGAATTTGACGGTGAAACGCTGCAGCCGACTTATCGTTTATTACTTGGCATTCCAGGCCGTTCCAATGCACTAGAGATTTCTCAGCGCTTGGGGCTTCGTGCTGATATTATTGCAGCCGCACGAGCACTCACAAGCCAGGATAGTCAGGATCTTAACGCGATGATTGGAGATTTGGTGGCACAGCGAAAGCAAGCAACCGATGAGGCCAACGCTTTGGCTGATCAATTAGCCAGTGCAACCAAATTACAGTCCGAATTGACCGCAGAATTTGATCGTTTTACAGAACAAAAGACACATCAGTTAGATGTGGCTAAGCAAGAAGCAAATCACATTGTTGCCGATGCGAAGAAACAGTCAGATAAGATTATCCATCACTTACGGCAGATGGAAGTTAAGCAGGGGGCCGGGGTGCGGGAAAATGAATTAATTGACGCACAGGGTCAGTTAAATTCATTGCGACAGGATCCTTCATTAGCTAATAATAAAGTGCTTGCTCGAGCTCGAAAAAAGCATACTTTTCAGCCTGGCATCGCTGTTGTGGTAAAATCTTATGGCCAGCATGGCGTCATTAACCGCCAGCTGAGTGCACATGAATGGGAAGTTCAAATGGGCGCTTTGAAGATGAAAGTTGACGACAGTGATTTGGAAAAATCCAGTGAGCCAACGGCAAATGAAAAACAGCAACGGGCCAGCCGTGCATCCGTTCACAGCAATATTGGCGTTCGTGCGCAAGCGCAGTTGGACTTACGTGGTCATCGCTATGATGCCGCAATGAGCGAAGTTGATCATTTTATTGATTCAGCTTTGTTGGCTAACTTGGGCGAAGTGACCATCGTTCATGGTAAAGGAACTGGTGCGTTACGCCAGGGTGTTACCGAATATTTACGTTCAAATCCGCGTGTAAAGAGTTTCGGATTTGCCCCGGCTAATGCTGGTGGAGACGGCGCGACCGTTGTCAAACTTGGGTAGTTTGATTCTGGTCAGTCAGTGAGTTAAACGAACTGAAACAGGCAAAAAAATTGCGCGATTTTCAAAAAAGAGTACACTGTGTTTACGAACAAAAAGTTAGTGAACGGGAGGCTGGATTTTATGGCAGTTAATGTAACAACAGATCAAACTTTTAATCAAGAAACAAATACGGGCGTTAGCATAACGGATTTTTGGGCAACTTGGTGTG
>DMZB01000182.1 GCA_003482405.1 Lactobacillus sp.
TATAATGACCCGCTCCCCATCCATGGTGGGTGTCGAACCTTCACAGAGCTGACGCGCAAACTGCTCGTTTAAACCGCTGTGACTAACCGCCCAGGTCCAGTAACGCGCAATCGTACTAATGTCAGCTTCCGTATCGTCTGAGTCGATGCGAAAATCCACGCTCGCAATCTCGCTAAACGCTTGATTTAAGCGCTGTGAAAAATTCATAAATGTCTCAAACGGTAAAATGTGCGTAAAGTGAAAGGCAAAACTCCATGTTCGACTCTTTTCATGGACCGTCATGTCAGTGATTTTGGCATCCGTGAAAGCAGCCTGATTTGCCTGATCCTCAAGGTTTAGTTGCTCCAGTAATTTGTTGAAAAGTTCGTGTTGATTTAATGCCACGAAAATGCGGCCTCCCCACATAAAAAATTCTAAGTGACACATGTGAACGATGTTTGCCTAAATAAAGATTCTTATATTTTGCAACAAACGCACACAAGTCGAACCCTGCTGGGAACAATACCCTAAGGTTCGACTTGTCTTTCATACCGTTAATTGCGGAAATCAGAATAACCTAAGCAATTCCCTTAAACAAAATTCCGATTGTTTCCGTTAACTCTTCTTTGCGAACTTCGACAGTTTCACCCGTCTTACGCAACTTTAATTCAACAATACCATCCGCCGCTTTTTTGCCGACCGTGACACGTAATGGTAATCCAATTAGGTCTGAATCGGCAAACTTAACGCCGGCCCGTTCAGGACGATCATCAACGAGCACTTTGTAACCTGCTTCAGTTAATGAAGTTTCCAGCTCTTCGGACAACTCACGCTGCTCGTCATTTTTAATGTTCACTGGAATTAGGTGAATGTCGAACGGTGAAATGTCCTTTGGCCATGCCAACCCGTTCTCATCCGCTGTTTGTTCAGCAATCGCAGACAGCAACCGACTAACACCAATACCATAAGAACCCATAATGACATCTTTTTGGCGGCCATTTTCGTCCAATACTTGTGCACCAAGCGACTTCGAATACCGCGTTCCGAGTTTAAAGATATGACCAATTTCAATCCCACGGTTAAATTTCAGAACACCTTCGCCATCAGGAGAGACATCGCCCTCTTGAACCAAACGAATGTCCGCAAATGTATCAACACGGAAATCACGATTCAAATTTGCATTCAGATAATGGAACCCATTTTCGTTGGCACCCACCGGTACATTCATCAAATCGGCCACATCTTGGTCAGCCACGATCCGAATGTCCTCTTTGATACCAACCGGCCCCAATGACCCAAAGTCAGCGCCTAAATAGGTTTCCGCCTGCTCAGTTGTGGCCATTTCTAACTCAGTTGCGTCGGCCACATGTTTTAACTTGGTCTCATTGACTTCATGGTCCCCACGAATTAGTGCCACCAACGGTTCACCGTCAGCCATATACAACATCGTTTTCAGTGTCTTAGTCGTGTCAATGTCCAACCGTTTAGCAATGGCATCAATGGTCTTCTCACCTGGCGTAGCAATCTTTTCCAGTTCACGGGGTTCTTCATGGGACTTTTTAGGCACATACAGACTCGTTGCAGTTTCCAAGTTAGCTGCATAATCGCTACTGTCAGAATAAGCAATTGTGTCTTCACCAACTGGTGCAATGGCGTTAAACTCGCGAGAACCGCTACCACCCATCGCACCGGAATCTGCTAATATTTCACGATAATCCAACCCACACCGGTTGAACACATTCCGGAAGGCAACTTCCATCTGTTTGAACACGTGGTCCAAACTGTCGGTGTCGCTGTGGAAAGAATAAACATCCAACATCAAAAATTCACGGCCACGCAACAACCCATAACGAGGACGATCCTCATCACGATACTTAGGTTGAATTTGGTACATGACTAATGGTAGACGCTTGTAGGATTTGACTTCGTCCCTTATGAAACTCGTAAATGTTTCTTCATGAGTAGGTCCAAGAATCAAATCGCGATCGTGACGGTCCTTTAGCTTGTACATCGTTTGACCATACGTATCATAACGACCAGATTGTTTCCATAAATCGGCGGGCAGTAATGCCGGCGCCAACATTTCAACAGCATCAATTTTGCTCATTTCTTCGCGAATGATGTTTTCAACGTTGGTTAAAACTTGAAAGGCCAGCGGCAAATAAGCATATACTCCGGCTACGACCGGACGAATGTAGCCGGCTCTTAACATCATTTGATGGCTTAAAGCCTCGGCATCACTGGGCGTTTCTTTTAATGTCGGAATAAGCATTTTACTTTGTTTCATCAATCAATTCTCCTCAATTTACTAGAAATTAACTCACTATTACGGTTCGTGTTTAGTGAACAAAATATCGCATGATATCGTTCCAGGTCACCAGGATCATCAAGAACAGCACAAAACCAAACCCGATGATGGTCACCACACCTTCCGTCTGTTGGGATAAAGGCTTTCGCCGAATTGCTTCAACCAGGTTTAAAACCAGTTTACCACCGTCCAAGGCTGGAATTGGCAGTAAGTTCACAATTCCTAGGTTCAACGACAAGAACCCTAGCCAGTACAACAAGCCACTCCAACCGGCCTGCGTGGCCGTTGCCGTATTTGCATAAATGGCAACAGGGCCGCCTAAATCATTCAAACTGAAATGGGTAAACAAGTGTCCCAGGGCAGCAAACAGCATCAGAGTTGTGTTCCAGAAACCACCAAATAATTTGGCAAAGAAACCTTTGTCCACGCCACGTTTAATTCCAACAGTTCGTGTTTTGCTACCTGACACCGTCTTAACTTCAGGCGTCAACTTAATTTGTTTTGTAGCTTGGTTTTGATGGCGAATCCCAAGTGTAATATCCCCATGAGTATCAGAGGTAATCGCGCTGGTGACAGCTGTCCAGCTGCCAGTCTTTTGATGATTCACACTGACAATTCGATCTCCAGACTTTAAATCTGCCGATTGTGCCGGACTGTTTGCAAGAACGCCAGAAATGGTATTGCTATTACTAGCAACGCCACCCATAGCAAATCCCATAATGGCAAACACGACCCATGCCAAAATAAAGTTATTCAATGGTCCCGCAAAGTTCGTTAAGATTCGGTGCCACAATGTTGCCGACTGAAATTGGACATCACGCGGCGCAATGAGCACTTCAGTTCCATCTTTTTCAATAATGGTCGCGTCATGATCCACGTGATATTGTTTGACGCTGCTTTCGTCGCCGTTTTCATATCCGGAAATCACCAGTTGGTCAACTAAATCTGACTGGGTCACAATCACGGGAATTCCGTTAAAAAGTGTGGTTTGATCACTGGCGTTGATTCGAGTTACCTTATTTTGGTCACCCATCATAATGCTGATTGGCGTTCCTGGTTGTAACTGATCATCCTCGTCTTCAGCCGCTCCGGCCATTCGGACATAACCACCTAGGGGCAAAATTCTAATCGTATAAAGTGTGCCATTTCGACGTGTCCAAAATATTTTTGGACCCATACCAATCGAAAATTCCCGTACCAGTATTCCGGAGCGTTTGGACAAATAAAAGTGGCCAAATTCATGAACGACCACTAAGATTCCGAAGACAATAATAAAGGCAATGATGGTTTTTATCATCCACTAATATCCTTTCGCTAGGCTTCTTTCAAGTTACAACAAATTAAATTAAACCACGAACCAGCTGATCAGTAACGACCGGGTTAAATCAGTCCGGTTAAATGCAAAATAGGTAAGACAAACAACAAACTGTCAAACCGATCAAAAATGCCACCGTGACCTGGCAAAATCTTGCCAGAGTCCTTCACACCATAAAACCGTTTCAGTGATGACTCGACTAAATCACCTAACTGTCCACAAACGCTGTAAACCAAGGTTAAGACAACCATCACAGGTAAGCTGAAATGTTGGGGAAAGAACGCTACCCAAATGCTGCCGACAATAACGCCGACCACGGTGCCACCAATCGATCCTTCCCAGGTTTTATTTGGTGAAATCTGTGGTGCGAGTTTATGACGACCCAGTTTGCGACCAACCATATAGGCGCCTGAATCAGTCGTCCAAATGACAAACAGAATGTAAAGTAATGTGGATAAACCAGCTGTACGTGCAGCGACAAAGTAGTAAAAACCTGTCCCAATGTACAACATGGCCAGCGTCAACACACCGGCATCATCAAACGAAAAATGATTTCGAGTGAACACTGTATGTAAAAGCAACAACATTACAAAAATAAAGAATAAAAATTCACGGTTTAATTCAGCAGGTAAAAATGCCAGCCAACTCTGTGGTGCCAGTAACACTAGCAATCCTAGGAAACTGATGACAGCTTCTGCCGACACTACTAGTTTTTTCTTCATCACAAGTACTTCGCCCAGTGCCACAGCACCAAGCACAATTGCTGCCAACTGGATCAACCAACCGCCATAAACAATCACCGGAATAAAAATCAGTAACG
Organism: Lactobacillus sp.; assembly: GCA_003482405.1. Taxonomy (GTDB): domain Bacteria; phylum Bacillota; class Bacilli; order Lactobacillales; family Lactobacillaceae; genus Furfurilactobacillus. Next base: position 4,423 of record DMZB01000182.1, read on the forward strand.
CCACAACGGCAGTAATGACACGAGTACGCATATAAAACTCCTCACCTTCGGGGCAGCTGATAGTGCCACCACAAATTATCCTAAATAATTACTTTTTCTGTTTCACACCGCCAAAACGACGATCCCGTTGTTGAAATTCGTGAATGCAGCGGCGCAATTCAGCATCATCAAAATCGGGCCAATACCCGTCTGTAAAAACCAGTTCACTATAGGCAATTTGCCACAACAAAAAGTTCGAAATACGTTCCTCACCACTTGTACGAATCAACAGATCTGGGTTGTTGTATGGAGCAAGTGAACCTGTCATGAGTGCGTCGTCCACAGTTTTAGTGGTAATGTCAGCAATTTGCTGTTCACCGTCAACAACCTTCTGGGCAATTTTTTGAACTGCCGTCACAATCTCAGCCTGACCTCCATAATTGAGTGCAAAGTTCAACACCATACCAGTGCAATCAGCCGTATCAGCAATTGCATTTCTAACAGCCCGTTGCGTTTTTTGTGGCAGCTGTTCCGTATACCCCATCACATTGACGCGAACATTTTCTTTGACTAGATCTGGTACAAACGTGTCAAAGAAATCTACTGGCAGTTGCATTAAATAATTGACTTCGTTATCAGACCGTTTCCAATTTTCCGTCGAAAAAGCGTATAACGTCAACACCTTAATACCAAGGTGACTGGCTGCGATGGTCACTTTTTTAACTGTGTTCATGCCTTCTTTATGACCAGCCACACGTGGCAAATGACGCTTTTGGGCCCACCGTCCGTTACCATCCATGATAATCGCCACATGCTTTGGAATACGAGTTTCATCCAACGACATGACGGTCGTGTCAGTTGATGTAGTCTTTTTTTGTCCAAACAAAACGATGTCCACCTTTCAATCGTACGTTTCTCTAGTTTAACAAAAACACCCATGCTTTACATTAAAACACAGCGAAATAACGCGTTCATAACCGATTTAAATATCATTTCAGACTGACGCTGCAAAATAGATACAGCAAATGGTACGCTTCCTCACACAAATAATTACATCTACTTCGGCATTGTAGCACTTTCAGAGCACCTGTAAAATGCACAATCATTTGGATTTTAGTTGGCACTGGTCACGAAAAAAAGAGTCCTCGTCCTGAAAATTCAGGACGAGGACCCGTGCTTTTGCCTCGCTAATTATGAACAACTACTGAGCAACTACAAACTTCATAAAAAGCTGTGCAAAATAACAGTGATTTACACCGTCATCAATTCTTTTTCCTTATCTGCAGCAATGTTTTCTACATTTTTAATGCCTGCATTGGTGATCTTTTGCGCTTGATCTTCCAAGTCATGCAACTGATCGTCAGTAAAGTCGCCGTTCTTGTGACCCTTTTTAAGAGAGTCCATTGCATCACGGCGGACATTTCTCACAGCGACCTTAGCGTCCTCAGCCTTGGCACGAACCTGTTTAACCAGGTCCTTACGACTTTCCTCAGTCAATTGAGGAATCACCAAACGAATTGCATTACCGTCATTAGCTGGGTTAATGCCCAAGTCTGACGTTAAAATGGCATGTTCAATGGCATCCAAGCTCGATTTATCAAACGGTGTGACCAGCAACACACGCGCTTCCGGAATGGTGATGGAAGCCATCTGGTTAACTGGTGTTGGTGCGCCATAATAATCTGCTTTAATATCTGACAACAAACCGGCATTTGCCCGGCCTGCCCGAATGTTGCCAAGCTCACGTGACAAAGCATCGCCAGCTTTATGCATTCGTTCTTGTGCATCTTTTAAAATTGGCTCGTTAACAGCCATGTTATTTCCCCCTAACCGTGGTCCCAATATTTTCACCTTTAACAACCTTTAAGACATTGCCAGGTTCATTAAAGTTAAAGACAACTAATGGAATATCGTTTTCCATTGATAAGGATGTGGCCGTCGTGTCCATGACATTCAAGCCCTTGTTGATGATGTCTAAATGTGTGAGTGAATCAAACTTAACCGCATCAGGATCGACATTTGGATCAGCAGAATAGATCCCATCTGTCCCGTTCTTAGCCATTAAAATGGCGTCTGCATTGATTTCAGCCGCACGTAAGGCAGCTGTTGTATCCGTAGAAAAGTATGGCGAACCTGTCCCACCGGCAAAGATTACCACGCGGTCCTTCTCCAGGTGACGAACTGCCTTCCGACGAATATAGGGTTCAGCAATTTGGCGCATTTCAATGGATGTTTGCACGCGTGTTGGAACGTCCAAGCTTTCCAAACTATCCTGCAGTGCCAAGGCATTCATAATGGTTGCGAGCATCCCAACATAATCAGCCTGAGCACGTTCCATACCCATCTCTGAGCCGGCTTCACCACGCCAGATGTTCCCACCACCGACGACAATTGCAATTTGAACGCCAAGTGCATAAACTTCGCGCAATTCTTCTGCAACCGTCTTAATCTTTGGTGGATAGATTCCGAAACCTTGATCACCGGCCAAGGCTTCACCACTCAATTTCAACATCACACGTTTATACTTTACATCTGCCATTTGACCAACATCCTCCTTGTACATTTCCAATCGGGTATCTCGTTCTACAAAAAAGGCGTACACAACGTACGCCTAGTTTAATTACTTGATTTGACCCATTACTTCGTCAACAAAGTCGTCGCTCTTCTTTTCCATACCTTCACCGACTTGGTAACGTACAAATGAAACAACTTTGGCGTTCTTTGAAGAAACATACTGATCAACAGTCTGATCACCATCTTTAACGAATGGTTGGTCATTCAATGAAATTTCTGCCAACCACTTGTTCAAACGACCTTCAATCATCTTTTCTTTGATGTTGTCTGGTTTACCGGCAAGATCGTCTTCTTTTGATAAGACATCTTTTTCATGGCTCAAACGGTCGGCTGGAACATCCGTCCGATCTACATATTCAGGGTTGATTGCAGCAACGTGCATTGCAACATCCTTAGCCGTTTCGGCGTCGCCGCCTTCAAGAACAACTAGTGATGCAATTGATCCGCCCATGTGTAAGTATGAACCAAAGACTTGATCGTCAGTTTTGTCGACAACTTCAAAACGACGTAAGCTGATTTTTTCACCAGTCACTTGTGTTGCAGAGATGATGGCTTCACTCAGTGTTTCATTGTCATTAGCCTTTAACTTTAAGGCATCTTCAACTGAAGCAGGTTCTTCTAAAGCAATTTGGTCGCTAACAGTTTGTAGTAAGTCCTTAAATGTGTCGTTAGAAGCCACGAAATCAGTCTCAGAGTTCAATTCTACAATGGCCGCTTTGTTACCATGAATCGCAACTTCCGTTAATCCTTCAGCAGCAATCCGGTTACTCTTCTTTTCCGCTTTAGCAATCCCTTTTTCACGAAGAAAATCCAACGCCTTGGCTTCATCACCATCTGTTGCGACTAACGCTTTCTTTGCGTCCATGATACCAACACCGGTTTTTTCACGTAATGCTTTAACTTGAGCTGCTGTAACTGCCATTTTAGTATGGCCTCCTCGTATTTTTTTAACTGAAGCAAATTTAGAAAAAGACTGCCTATCAATCTCAGGCCACAACGGTCTTAACTGATAGACAGCCTAAGGTTTTATCGCTTAGTTGTTTGTTTTCTTGTTGTCGCCTTCAACAGCGTCAACGATATCTTCCATTGAGTCGCCCTTCTTAGCAGCGGCTTGTTCTTGATCATCGGCACCTTGGTCTTCACCTTGGCGACCTTCGATAACAGCGTCAGCCATCTTCGAAGAGATTAAACGGATGGCACGAATGGCATCATCGTTTGAAGGAATGATGTAATCGATGTCGTCTGGGTCTGTGTTGGTATCAACCATGGCCACGATTGGAATGTTCAACTTGTGAGCTTCTTGAACAGCAATCTGTTCCTTGCGAGGGTCAACAATGAACATCACATCAGGAACACCAGGCATGTCTTCGATCCCGCCAAGGAATTTTTCGAGTTTTTCACGTTGCTTAGTCAGCAATGAAACTTCCTTCTTTGGCAGACGGTCAAACGTACCATCTTCGTCCATCTTCTTTAAATCCTTCAAACGCTTGATCCGAGTTTGAATTGTGTTCCAGTTGGTTAACGTACCACCAAGCCAACGGTGGTTGACGTAGTACATACCGGCACGTGTTGCTTCTTCTTCGATGGAGTCTTGAGCTTGCTTCTTAGTCCCAACAAATAAAATGTTTGAACCCTTAGCAGCTTCATCCTTCACGAAGTTGTAGGCAACGTCTGCCATCTTAACCGTCTTCTGTAAATCAATGATGTAGATTCCGTTACGTTCAGTAAAAATGTAACGCTTCATCTTTGGGTTCCAGCGACGTGTTTGGTGACCAAAATGGACACCGGCTTCAAGCAATTGCTTCATAGAAATAACAGCCATGTGTTAATTCCTCCAAATAAAATGTTTTTCCTCCCCAATGCTCACTTGCCTCACCCACTCATCCCTGAGCACCGAATGACGCATCACATTAGGTGTGAATTGGTTTTGAACCGACAACTAGTATACCAAACAGCCGCCACGCTGACAAGCATTAAATCACGCGATCCTCAGACGTTCCGGTTTGAATCAAGCTCAAGTTATGATCCAGTGACACGCGAACCATATTTTTGACCGCCACGTTGGTATAAAACGCAATGTGCGGGGTCATGAGGACATTTTCACGTGCCAATAAATTATTGAAGATGGGATCGGCAATTTTTTGATCGCGTAAATCATGATTAAAGATCGGCAGTTCCTTTTCATAAGTGTCGAGTGCTGCACCGGCCACTTTGCCACTGTCCAAAGCCTCGATTAACGCTTGACTGTTAATAAGCGTCCCACGGCCAGCGTTGACGATCCAAACACCGTCATTCATTTGACTGAATGCAGCCGCGTCCAACATGTGAAAATCGTCGTCCGTGGCCGGTGCATGCAGAGTAATAACCGTGCTGGCTTTATATAAATCGGCTAGCGAATCGACATAGACGCCTTGTTTCTCCAATTCAGCGTCATGATAAACATCATAAGCCACAATTTTTGCCCCGAAACCCCGATAAATTTGAATTGCTGCCCGGCCAATCCGACCCGTGCCAATTACACCAACCGTTTGTTGATTCAGCTCTTGAGAAACATCTGGTGCCCAGCGGAAGTCTTGTTGACGAATTTTTGCTTCAAACCGACGCGTATGCCGCAATAACTGCATCAATTGGCTCACAGTAAATTCCGCGATGGCTGCCGGTGAGTATGCGGGCACATTGGTCAGTTTAATTGCTAACCGCTTGGCTGTTTTGAGATCCATCGCATCAGTGCCGACAATTCGCGATGAAACATTCCGCACATTTTCACGGGATAACCGGTCAAAAATTTTGTCGTCAATTGGGTCAGTTTGTAAAACACTGATACCGTCACATCCCGTTGCTTCATTAACGGTTTGGCTATTTAAAATTGCAGGTGTCAAACTTAACGTCACGTCGGAATGATCCTTCTGCCAGACCTCAAAATAAGGGCGTTCGTCGTCGCGCACACCATAAGCTAAAATCTTCATAATTACTAAATTCCTCCTCAATTCTAAAAATATCCGGGCCACATTATTGGTCAGTCAACATCGATTATAAACATGTTTATTGTCCAAAGGGATCAACGTGATGCGCGTGTAAAAAAGCCAATTTTTTGGATCGTGGCTGATGCTTAAATGCGTACTCAGCCTTCAACGCACTCGATTTATCACCGAACGCTTGCGCATAAATAAGCTTCAGGGGATGCCGAAAAGCCGGCCGTGTGTACTTGGCACCTTTACCAGCCTGATGCGTCGCAAAGCGCCGGCCAACATCATCTGTAAAACCGCCATATAGCGTTTGATCCGCACACAGTAACACATAAAAGTAATACGGCTTTGTCATTTCATCTCACTTCCATCGCGACTTTGTTTGCGCGTATTTTGCTCGTGACTGCTATCACTGCTCTTGATGACAGTTTCTGTCTCGTTGGTTTTCTCATCGGTCCCATACAGCAATGCCTTAACATGGCCGATATAGGCACCCTCGTTATCCGCAATCACTAGTGGTGGTAAGATATTTAACCCGCCTGGCCGGCCGTCTTTGATGGCATCAACTAAGAACATATTCGCTTCACGACCTGTCTTTGGATACACAAACTGAATTCGTTTGGGCATCAACCGTGCTTTTTGCAATAACGCCATCATTTCTAAGAAACGGTCTGGCCGAAACACAAAGTAAGCGTGTCCAGTCATTTTGAGCAGTGTCGCCGTCGTTTGAATCACTTGTGCCAAATTCGTTGTCAGTTCATGCCGGGCAATCGCGTAATGCTCATTCGGATTCTTTTGTGAAGTTGGCGCGTCAACAAAATAAGGCGGGTTGCACATGACGACTGCCGCAGAATCAGGTTTGATTACTTTGGGGGCGTCCTTCAAATCCATCGAAAGCACGTCAATCTGGGACGATAAGGTGTTTAGAGCAACCGAACGTCGGGCCATATCTGCCAGCCGCGGTTGGATTTCAACCATTTTGATTTGACCCTTTGTTTTCGGGCTAAAGAACAGCCCGACTGCCCCATTTCCTGCACACAGATCAATCGTCAGCCCATGACGGGTACGATCTGGTTTTGCAAAATCGGCCAGCAATACAGCGTCTAGCGAAAATGAAAAGACGTTCTTGCTTTGAATGATTTTTATATTAGCACCGTAAAGCTGGTCAATTCGTTCATCCGGTAATAGTGGCGTTTCCATTAGACTAATCATGTTCCTTCCTGGACTGTTGTAACTTGCAATTCGGGTTTGTAATGGTCATACTCTTAAAAGAATTATTGTGGTCTGCCACAATAATTGCAAGGCTCAATCAAAAAGTGATAAGAAAAATTGTGTTTAACCGGTAATTAATGGGGTTGACGAGTTTATCAACATCTCATAAAATTAATCCTGATAATATCTTCTGAAGTGTTGCGTCTGGCTATTCAAAATATCACGCCAGGCAAAATCATTATGAATTACTAAACTTGGAGGCAAAGCCGTGTTCTATTCATTCATTCGCGTTCTTGTTCGAATTATTTTATGGGTGGTCAACGGACGCCCACACATTACACACAAAGACCGTTTGCCAAAAGGAACCTACATTCTGGTTGGGCCCCATCGAACATGGTTTGATCCCATCTATTATGCACTGGCAGCATCCCCGCGAAAATTCTCCTTCATGACAAAGAAAGAATTGTTTAACAACCCGTTCATTCGTTTTGTCCTAAACCATGCGAATGCGTATCCAGTTGACCGTGATCACCCAGGCCCTTCTGCAATCAAAACACCGGTGAAGTTGCTGAAACAAGGCGAACTTTCAACAATTATTTTCCCTTCTGGCACTCGTCACTCAAGTGAAATGAAAGGCGGCGCAACGGTGATTGCTAAATTGGCCGGTGTGCCCCTTGTCCCAACCGTGTATCAGGGTCCACTGACATTCATGAGCCTGTTCAGTCGCAAACGCGTCAAAATCAGCTTTGGTGAGCCAATCTACATTGACCGCAAATTCAAAACCGATGACGCTGGCCAACAACAGATCGATCAACAGATGCAAGCTGCCTTTGATGTGTTGGATAACGAACTGGACCCAACCTTTCACTACGTTGATCCAAACCAAAAGTTACATGATGAATATCAGAAAAAACAGGCTAGCGAGAAGAATCAAGAAGAACAAGACGCTGAACGTTTAGCAAAAATTAGTAAACCAACAGTTAAAAAGTAGTGACCACAAATAATTTCAATCAGTGCCCATCACCAATCACACGGTTCATGTGCACGTGAAAAATATGGTGCTCCAATAAAAACCAGATTATATGTCTGATTTGAAAACGAGCATTAACCTAAAATCACCCCATTCCCAAAGTTCGGGAATGAGGTGATTTCGTGTATTAAGAGCAGTGTAAGCCACAGTTTTCAGGCTTTGAAGTGCGTGATCATACGCGATCTGTGACATCGTTTGCCAACCGCGTTATTCTTCTTCATTCTTCAACAATGCTTCACGCTGATCGGCGTCTACGGCCGTTTGCAGGCGATACATGTCATAGTAACGGCCCCGCAGAGCTAACAACTCATCGTGCGTACCGCGTTCCACAATTCGGCCCTGATCCAACACCAAAATCTGATCAGCATTACGAATCGTTGATAATCGGTGCGCAATCGCAATGGTTGTACGACCACTTTGCAGTTTTTGCAAACCGTCTTGGATGAGTGCTTCCGTTTCTGTATCAATATCTGCAGTTGCTTCATCCAATATCAATATTTTGGGGTCATGAGCAACCGTCCGGGCAAAGGACAGCAACTGTCTTTGCCCACCAGAATAGCTGGCACCACGCTCAATAACGCGTGCATGGTACTTGTCAGGTAATTGATCGATAAACCGGTCTGCGGAAACAAAGCGCGCAGCATCTTCAACCTGCTGGTCACTGATACTGTCGTCAAACATCCGAATGTTCGACGCAATGTCACCATAGAACATGAATGAATCCTGAAGGACCAGGCCAAAACGCTGGCGTAACTCTTTCAGATCATAATCACGAATGTCACGATCATCAATCAAAACTTGGCCTGAGCCAAATTCATAAAACCGCATCAAAACATTAATCGTCGACGTTTTTCCACTCCCCGTCTGACCAACTAGTGCCACCGTTTGGCCTGGTTCAGCCACGAATGAAACGTCTTTTAAGACCGGATGCTGGCCGTCATAGGCAAAGGTGACGTGCCGAAATTCAATCTTACCGCGCGTAATCTTAGCCGTAGGATCGGCGTGTTGGGCCGGAGCAATCGTTGGATCATCCATGACCCGTAAAACCCGTGATCCGGCGACGACGCCATCTTGAAAGTCTGACAAATTATCCATCATCGACGTCATCGGATTATAGAAGTTATTCAGGTACGTGATGAACGCATAAACGACCCCGGCAGCCACATAACCATTGAGTCCACGAACCCCGAAGATTCCCAGAACCATGACCGTCCCTAACGCATAAAACAAGTCGATCAGTGGACTTAATAATAATGAGTTCGTCCGGATCATCGCTTGGCGGGTCTTAAAATAGGCATCATTGGTATGATCAAATTCACCATTGATACGGTGTTCTTGTCGAAATTGCTGAATAACACTAATTCCAGTAATTGCTTCACTCAACTTGGTATTCAACTCACTGAGCCGTTCCCGCATTCGCCGGTAAACCCGTGAGCTATACCGTTGATAATACCAAATCGTTACAGCCAAAAAAGGCATGAAAACCAATAACCACAAGGCAATCTGCGCATCGGTGAGATACATCGCGACAAACGACGAAATCACCGCAAAAAAGGCGGTAAATAGTGTATTAAACAACGCCCAAAAATTGGAAAACGACATCGTATCGTTAGTCAGGCGTGACAAAATTGAGCCACCAGGGACTTGATCAAAGTAGCGCATGCCCATCCGATGCAACTTGGCGAACATTTGTCGACGGACATTTTCAAGCATATATTCTGCCCCCATCGTACTACTGAAGTTCTGTACGAACTGCATCAACGCGCGCACAACCATGCCGAAGAAATAGAGGCCCGCAAAGTACCACATGACCGGTACCGTGGCGTGTCCTGTTTTGAGATAATGATCAATAAAGGTCTGTAATACACGCGGTAGATAGATATTAACCACACTAATCAGACCGGAAAAAACGATGGCCGCAATAAAAAACCATTTGAACGGTTTCGCATACGGCAATAGTCGCCGAATAACCGTGAGTTGTTCCTTAACAGGCATGGAACGTGCCCATACCGATTGACGTGCTGCCATTATTGCACCGCTCCTTCCACTTTGGTCTCCAATTGTTGGCGCGTAAACATCTTCTGATACCACCCGTGTTGCGTCATTAATTGCGCGTGGGTCCCTCGTTCAACAACGTGACCGGCATCCAACACAATGATTTCATCAGCGTTCATCACCGAACTTAACCGGTGGGCCGCGATAATCGTCGTTTTGTCTGCTCGTTCTGCCTTTAGATTAGCTAAAATTTCTGCCTCAGTTTCGGCATCAACCGCGGATAACGCATCATCTAAGATCAGCAATTCAGGATTGATGAGTAAGGCCCGCGCAATGGCTAGTCATTGGC
>DMZB01000138.1 GCA_003482405.1 Lactobacillus sp.
TTCTGGGCGCCAGTTTTACGGTTTCAATGACGAATATTCAAAATCGTAAACGCCAACACGTAGTTGAACAGTGGCCCACGTACAATCCAATTAACCAAACAAAGCGAAAAGCGTATTTAGAAGCCTTTATGACCGAGCGGTTTGGTCCTGCTGACGCGCGAATGGCGACGCGATATTACCGGGTTAAACCAGAACAAAACATTGATACAGATGAATTACAACAAATTCTAATTAAGCATCATGTAAGTGATTTATAACTAACAATGAGAGGTGAACAAGCGGTGGCATCGCTATTCACGATTTTGCGAATTTTTTTATTGATTTTGACCCTGTATCCGGTTGTGGGTTCATTTTTTTGGTTCTGCGGCGCATTAGCTTATCGTTATTTGAAAACGAATACGGGTGACCGGTCGTGGACAAACCTACCAGTAGCGCAACAGCCGCTCATTACGATTATGATTCCGGCCCACAACGAGGAGGTCATGATTCGGGAAACGATTGACTATCTATTCGGTCAACTGAACTATCAAAACTTTGAGGTTTTGGTGATGAATGATGGCTCATCTGACCGAACGGCAGCCATTCTTGCAGAATTGCAAACAAAGTATTCACGGTTACGGGTAATCGAAATTGAGGCTAATAAGGGTAAGGCACATGCTTTTAACATCGGCATGTATTTTGCTAAGGGTGAGTACATTCTGAGTAACGATGCGGATACGATTCCGGAACCGGATGCGTTAATGAAATATATGAATTATTTTATTCACGATCAGGATTTAAACACCGCCGCGGTAACGGCCAATATGGATGTCCAAAACCGGACAACGTTGTTAGGCAAGTCTCAAACTGTGGAGTTTTCCAGTATTGTTGGGGTAATCAAACGTAGTCAGTCGGCAATCAATGATTCAATGTATTCCTATAGCGGTGCAAATACCATGTACCGCAAGGATTTTCTGATCGGTGTAGGTGGATTCCGTCAAAATCGGGCAACAGAGGACATCAGTATTGCCTGGGATCACCAAATGATTGGCGCTGTACCGCGGTTTGCACCAGACATTGTGTTCCATATGAATGTGCCTGAAACGATTCCAGACTTGTACAAGCAACGTAAACGTTGGGCACAAGGTGGCACTGAGGTGTGGTTAACAAACATTAAAAAGTTTATTTTCCATCCGATTCGTCAACGCTACTCTTTTTCGATGTTTGTGGACTCAACGCTGTCGATTATTTGGTCATTTTTCTTTGTGATCTCCACCGCGATTTACGCCGTTAGCTTGGTGTATATGGGTGTGACCGGACAATGGCAACTTTTTGAAGAGGCCATCGTTTTATCACTGATATTCATTACGTTTGAATTGTTTGCTGGATTTATGCAACTGATTGCTGCTTTACTGCTGGATCATCATGCAGCTAAACTGAAATACTTTTTCTTCGCGCCATTGTACATGCTGTTTTACTGGATGGTGAATCCGGTGACAGTGGTGACAACGTTTATCCCGGCTGTGAAAACAATTTTGGGATTAGGCACTGGTACATGGGTCAGCCCAACTAGGCAGAGTTTACAGAAAAAGTAGTGGCCATCTCTTTATTGAGATTAGGAAGTATTGAAGAGAAAACGAAACTATAACCAAAATTTTAAACAAAGGTCGGCCATGTTCTTGGATGAACTTGGTCGATTTTTTGCAGTGACGCACAGAAAAATCCCCAGCAAGTTTGGGGGGACTCACTGGGGATGGTTTGATCATTTTTTGTGCGTTACTCTATCTATGTGTTAAATCAGAAACTAATTCTGGTGAACAGCGTCCATTTCTTCGAAGTAGGCTGTTTCTTTCTTTGCTTCGGCAGCTTGGTTCTTTTTGTTGTACCAAGGTGAGATGGTAAAGGCAAGAAAGTCATTCATCAGGTAAACGGAACTGTTCACAAACATGGCTAACGTTGCGTCACCTTGACGGAATGAAACGGCCCACAGTACCATCTGAGCTAATCCAGAAGCAACCCACCAAATGTACTGCTGTTTGAAGCGCATGAAGCAGATGAAGCCAGCACAAGCAGAGATGCTGAATGAAATGGCATCGATCCAAGGACGAGGATCGTTAGTCACTGCGCCGATAACGTAACCGGAAATACCATAAACAATTAATGTTGCAATAATAGCAATTGTGGTACTACGCCACGTGAATGAACGAATTTTGCTGACCATGTTTTTGTTCCAGCTAGGACTAAGCAAAACGGGCAAATCCAGGGTTGCCATGTAGACGATTTGTTCACCGATGGACAGGTAATTCTTGGCTGAAAAGCCGACGTAAATGAAACATAGAGCGGAGAGTACACCTAGCAGGCCATTGACACTCTTCGCCTGGTTGATGGCGAGGATACAGAGAACACCTAGCGTGGTGCCGATAAAGGTAATCAGACTTACCAAACTAAATGGATTTGACACAAGTGTCATCACTTGTGCTCCCAATGAAAAACCAAATAACCAGTATGAAGCTTTGTGCCAACCCGTTAATTGATGGGCGAGAAACTTAAAATAATTTGAAACACGATGCATGTGAAGATCTCCATTCTATGATTTGTATTTGTGGCCCGGTAGAAGTTAAAAGATTCAGGCCTGTAACGCACTGATAGTTATGTTAGCACCCAGAACGTGGAAAACAAAATGCCCGTGTAACGCTTATTGTATAGAGCATGGGTTAACAAAGTGTGGTGGATTGAGACCGTCATGTTGGGGTTGACGGCACTTTTTGACATGACACAAGATAGTGTGAAAACTTTTTTGAAAAATCTATATATTGTGTTTAAAAATGATGAAAAGCCATGAAAGAAGAATTTTCTAACATGGCGTCGTAACGGTGGTAAACGTTGATACCACAAAGAAAAGGCCTCACAAAACGACTTTGAAAGTCATTTTGGTGAGGCCACTACATCTAGATTGATTAATCTGGGGGGTAGATTATCAGTTTAGATGAGTTGAAAACTCAATTGTTGGTCACGTAACTTAAAGATTTGGCCGAGATGGCTGAAACGCAGTTGTAGACGTTTGACACCCTCAAGGTTGGTATCGAGGATTTCGATCCGATACGCCGAGGTCGGTGACGGGTGTAACAAGTTAAACGTGAGGTATTTACCTTTCGGGAAGTGAATGCTGTGATGGCCTAGTTCGTTATGAAAAATTGTAATCATAGGTGATGCCTCCTTGTGGTTTGCTAAGTATGTGTACGATGTTAGCATGCCGTTTGAGGGAAGGGTAATAATGTGCCTGTGGGAGAAAAATCATGCACTAAGCTTGTAATTTTTCTTCCAATGCTTCAGTTAATGTGGCGCTAAAGTTGATGTCCTTAGCGCTGGCTTCTTCAGCCAAGGAAATTGGAATCGTGACATTTTTTCGGACTGTCACATCTCTGGCACGTCGACGCGCTAGTTTCATATCCACACCGACAAGATTGACGAGAACACCTGGATGTTCTTTTGGACCTGTTCGATGGGCGTTGGTGTGGGATATTTTTTATAATCTGGTAAAGCAACGGCTAATGCATCAGGAGCATTTTTGAAGGCTTCCGTTAATGTTTCCCCATCAGTGACAGTGTCAGGAACATCTGGAAAAGTCACCGTATAGGAACCGTCATTGTCGCGATTGTCAAAAATTGCTGGGTAAAGGACATAATCCGCTTTTTTCATTTTTTGCTGGTGCACAGATGCGCAAAGTCAGGCCTCACTTGAGACCTGCTTGCTTAAGAATGGCGTTGTATGTTTTTGGTGGGACAGACGCCTTTTTACTGGCATACTTTACTGTTACTTTGTGACCTTTATTATCGGTGTAACGATGATGGTCACCAACCTGCCTGTCCTTTAACTCAAGAAAACCATTTCTTTTGAGTTGTTTTAACACATCAACTACTTTTATCTGCGACACCAATTCACCTCCTAACAAATACGTATTATACGCATTGAAGAAACAAAAGCAAGAAAAATGATACGTATATGTGCACTATTTTTTGCGGACCTATTGAATGTTGCAGGAAATTTAGGATATTGTGATTAGAAAAGTGAAATAAGATATTTCCACAAGGTACTGGACAGAATACTATTCTTTTTTAAATCATGAGGTGGGTCAGCATGGACTTGTACGAATATTCAGGAAGAGTCAAAATTGAATTTTCAGATGGCAGTCGTTCGCTAACGGGAACAGTGTTTGCGTATACGACACCGGGCGACAGCGAGGACAACGTACAGGAACTTGACTTAATCGATGTTGATGATCCGGGGCTAACAGGTATTATTAACATTACGGAGCCGGAGATTAAATCAATTAGACAGTTGTGATGACTACTTTCTTTGAAAATAGCCTTGTATTATTAATTTTATTTTTGTCAGATAATGTTGCTTTGAAAGTTATTTTTTTGAAGTTCACTTGATTCAATATCAATACCAATTTGATAGTATTTCAAACAAAAAACCGATGCTGCCTAATTAGCAACATCGGTTAATTTCATTTAAGTCTGATAAACTGTCTTATGCGCTTGGGGGGAATCGAACCCTCATCTCAAGAACCGGAATCTTACGTGCGATCCATTACACTA
>DMZB01000193.1 GCA_003482405.1 Lactobacillus sp.
TTATTGTCACGTGCATATTGACGAACCGAAGGCATTGCCAGAACAACCTTGCTTGGGTTGCTCAAAACAGGGTTCGGGTTTGCACCTGCGGCAGGTGCAGCTGGTGCGGCTGCAACAGGAGCAGCGGCAGCGGCGGGAGCTGGTTCAGCAGCAGCCGGCGCAGCTGATTCTTCGGCTGGTGCTGCCGGTGCGGCATCGTCGTCAGGTGTGTCAGGTGAACCATCGTCGATTTCAACTAATGGATCACCAATCTTAGCAGTTTCACCTGCTTGCATGAAAATCTTTTTAACGGTACCAGCAACTGGTGAGGGTAATTCAGAAACAGACTTATCGTTTTGAATTTCTACCAGGGTGTCATCTTCAGCGACCTTGTCGCCTTCTTTGACATCCCAAGCAGCAATTTCACCTTCGGCCATTCCTTCACCAAGTTCTGGCAATTTGAATTTGTAGGACATGGAATATCTTCCTTTCAAAGAATTTACGGGTTAGCCCGTCTGAGCTGATGTTAAGCGTCAGTCTCAGTATGTTAGGATTTCACGAACCTTTGCTTCAATTTCAGCAGCATCCGGAATCCAGTCGTCTTCAGCCAAGGCAAATGGGTAAATGCTGTCTGGAGCGGCTACCCGGCCAATTGGGGCATCCAATGAAAGAATGTCGTTTTCAGCAATGTCGGAAACAACTGTGGCACCAACACCAGCCATCCGTTGTGCTTCTTGAACCATGACAACGTGGTGCGTCTTGTCGATGGACTTGAAGATTGTGTCAGTATCGATCGGTGATAATGAAACTAAGTCAATCACTTCAACAGAAATGTTTTCCTTAGCTAACTTGTCAGCAACCTTCAAGGCTTCGTTAACTTCAGCACTGTAAGCCACAACAGTGATGTCAGTTCCTTCACGAACAACTTTGGCAGTATCCAACGGAACTGTGTACTTGTCGTCAGGAACATCAGCCTTCATGGAACGGTACAACTTCAAGTTTTCCATGAATAACACTGGGTCGTTGTTTTCAACAGCCGAAATAATCAAGCCCTTGGCATCATAAGGATTCGAAGGTGTTACGACACGTAGTCCAGGCACGTCAGTGAAGAAACTTTCAAGGTTATCTGAGTGCATTTCAGCGGTGTGTGTCCCACCACCAAATGGTGTCCGGATGGTGATTGGCATGTTCTTTTCACCACCGAAACGGAACCGTGTCCGTGACATTTGACCGGCAATGGAGTCAACCGCTTCAAATGTGAAACCCATAAATTGGATTTCTGGAAGTGGACGCCAGCCAGTTGCAGCCAGACCCATTGCTAAACCAAGGATACCTGATTCAGCAAGTGGTGTATCAAACACACGATCCTCACCGTACTTGTCTTGTAATCCTTGAGTGGTACGGAAAACACCACCGTTTTTACCGACATCTTCACCGAAGATTAACGTCTTGTCATCGTCACTTAAGACCTGATCAAGTCCGTCAGTAATCGCTTGAATATAAGTTTTCGTAGCCATGATTACTTCGACTCCTTTGCTTCAAATTCGGCAATTTGTGCCTTGATGTTCGGAGTTGGTACTTCGAACGTGTTCTGTAACATTTCAACATTTGTTTGTTTAGGTTCTGCATCAGCAGCCTTCAAGTCAGCCTTGAACTGTGTCTTGCATTCGTCAACGTAGTCGCTTTCCTGTTGGTCAGACCAAAGTCCCTTGTCTGTCAGAACTTTACGCATCCGAATCAATGGGTCGTTATCGTGCCAAGGTTTTTCTTCTTCCTTAGTACGGTAACGGGAAGGATCGTCACCAGCGGAACTGTGAGCGCCATAACGGTAAGTTAAGGTTTCAATCAAAACTGGACCATTGCCAGCAGCTGCGTATGCACGTGCTGCCTTAGTAACGGAGTAAACAGCCAAGATATCCATCCCATCAACCTGAACTGATGGCATCCCTGCGGCAACGGCCTTTTGTGCCAAGGTTGTTGCAGCCGTTTGCTTTTTACGTGGAACTGAAATTGCGAAACCATTGTTTTGAATGATGGCAACTAATGGTGCTTGGAAAGCACCAGCAAAGTTCAGTCCTTCATAAGTGTCACCTTGCGAAGTCCCACCATCACCGGTGTAAACGAACGCAACATTGTTTTCGCCGTTCTTCTTAATTCCCAAAGCTGCACCAGCGGCTTCTACGAATTGCGCACCAATGATAATTTGTGGCATCCATGCACGATACTTAGGATCGTATTGATTACCCTTGACGTGACCACGTGACCATAAGAAACCTTTTTCAACAGAGCCGCCGTGTTGAGCCAATTGCGGTAAATCACGGTAAGCTGGGAACAGGAAATCTTGAGGTTCAAAGGCAGAAACACTACCCATTTCACTAGCTTCTTCACCAGCAGTTGGTGCGTAGAAGCCCAACCGACCTTGACGTGAGAAACTCATGGTTTGTTCGTGCAAAGCACGCTCCCAAACCATTTTCTTCATGAAATCAACCAGTTGCTCATCACTGAAGGAGTCAAAGACCTCTTGATTAACAACTTTGGCAGAACCGTCTAGAACTTGCACCATTTTGTATTCACTACCGAGATTTTCCTTAATCGCAGCAAAGTCTACAATTGGCTTAGATGAATCGTTGTTTGCCATAATGCACACATTCCTTTCCTTTTTTGATGACAGCTACCATCCGCTCACTGTCTAAGACTTGCAACAAGCAAATGTATGCGCTTTCATCTTTCACCGACAATTGTAACGCTACTCAGAAATCGTTTGCAAGGGTTTTCAGAATTGTTAAATAGCTCACAAATGCCCTTGACACAACTTATCTGCTTGTGAAGTTTCTGAACGTTTTCCACATTTTCTGTATAGCAACCGTTTTGTCGCACAAGAACCCCCTGTTTGACGACAATTGCCTTCTAATCTTTTATCTGTATTCGTTTTCATTGCGTTTTCACGTTTCACATGACAAAACGATTTCTTTATGAAAATCGCGTCAAACTCTTTAAAATAACTTTTCTTTGAGTTTTTTTTCACGAAACGTTGTTTGCTCAACTAACAGACAAACGCCTTTTAAGGCCCAAGTAGCGCCTGATTTTGTCACCTTTTCTTGACATGTGCCTACATCCGTTCTTTTCGGGTTCATCAGACACGAAAATTCTTGCGTATGGTACACTTAATACGATAAGTATACGAGGAGGAACCGCACGTGATATTAATGGACGACATTATTCGGGATGGCAATCCCACATTGAGAAAGTATGCAGAGAAGGTCACCTTTCCACTCAGTGAAGAACAACAGCAACTGGCCAAAGATATGATGAACTACTTGGAGGTCAGTCAAAATCCAGACCTTGCAGAAAAATACGGCCTTCGCGCTGGTGTCGGTTTGGCTGCCCCACAAGTGGATGTCTCGATTCAAATGGCTGCTGTCCTTGTTCCCTCTCCGGTAGAACCAGACGATCCTGATAATCACGACGATGTTTTAAAAGCGGCTCAAGAAGCTCAAGACAATCCCATCTTTAAAGACGTGATTATTAACCCTGTCATTGTGAGTCAATCAGTTCAATTAGGCGCCTTGTCGGAAGGTGAAGGTTGCCTGTCTGTTGATGCTGACAAGCCCGGCTACGTGCCACGAGCTGATCGCATTACTCTACGTTATCAGGATGTTGATGGTAACGACCACAAAATTCGCTTGAAGAATTATCCCGCCATTGTTTGCCAGCATGAAATTGATCATTTACACGGTGTCCTCTTCTACGACCACATTAATAAGAAACAACCTTTCTCCGCAGAAGAAAACACACTACTGATTGGCTAACAGCACCTTAATCTGTGACGCCAAAAGCACCTCATCCCCAAAAATTGGGAATGAGGTGCTTTTGAGTTGACATGCATTGTCAAACCGGATTAATTTCAAAGCTTTTTTCATAACATAATTGCACAGCTCAATTACAGACAGCATAACTTCAGCACGGTTTGTGACTAATTATCTTCTTCAGTTTTCGCATTTGGCATTTTTTCAGAAGCATTAAGCCGTTTTAGATCCTGAACGTACTCGATTGTCGACTCGTTCATGAGGTAGGCAACGTCGATGTGTAATTGCTTTTCAAACAACCACAAGTCCGTCACCACAAACGTCGGATGACTCGTCGACAAACGCTTGACGTGGTGCTCAAGTGCATACTCACCTAAAGCGTTGTTTAACGGTCGGCGAAGTGTCGGCAGTTGCGCAGCAGTCAGTGACCCTGCGTCTGTGGTGAACTCAAATGCCATGACACCACGGCCCCACACATCAGCAACAGTCTCAACAGACGTAAAATGGTTCTGATTCTCATCTAGCGTTTGTTCAGTTGCTAGCTGTTTTAGTGCACTACTCATCGCATCCACCGTCGTGGCCTGCGCATCGTTGCGAACAATGCTGGTTGCACGGCGAACGATAAGCCGATGAATATAATGATAAACCAGATAAGCCAGCACGATCCCGATAATAATGAAAACCGCAAGTTTCATTCAGAACCCCTCCGTTTCACCTTTAATTTTACCATACCCGTGCCCGTTAAACGTTTCTTTGATCGAACTTACTCTAACTGACAGCACAATGGCCCGACTCAACATTGCCAACAACAAAATAATGGTGATCAGTTAGCGCCTGAGTGTACATATAACACGGGCTATGGTACTATTGAACTCAAATGTTGTGTTCGCGCAACCGCTGTTCGGGAAAAAACACCTTAATTTTTGTTTGTTGACTGCCTCGCTTAGGTGCGAGGTTCTGTTTTTCATACAATAAAATTCATTATATATAGGAGATTTTACAATGATCTTTAAAGTTTATTACCAGGAATCAAAGATTCGTAACCCTAAACGGGAAGACACTAAATCACTGTACCTAGAAGCTGACAACGAAGCAGAAGCAATGAGCGCCGTTGAAGCCAACACTGAGTACAATGTTGAATATTTAGAACCACTTGAAGGCAACGCCCTTGAATATGAACAAAAAGGCGTCAACTACAAGTTAACGGAGTTTTAGCTTATGGGAAAACTCAATATAAAAAATAACGAGACCGCCGTCTATGCCGTTGGTGGATTGGGTGAAATTGGTAAAAACACGTATGGTGTTCAATTTCAAGATGAAATCATCGTCATTGATGCCGGGATCAAGTTCCCCGAAGACGAATTACTAGGCATTGATTACGTTATTCCCGACTATTCATACCTCAAACAAAACGAATCAAAAATTAAGGCGCTTGTCATCACTCACGGACACGAAGACCACATTGGTGGGATTCCATTTTTGTTGCAACAAATCAATGTGCCAATTTATGCTGGTCCGCTGCCAATGGCCCTCATAAAAAACAAGTTGGAAGAACACGGCCTGCTTCAAACGACAGAACTGCACGAAATCGACGAAGACACAGTTTTGAAGTTTAGAAAAACGAGTGTTTCCTTCTTCCGGACCACTCACAGTATCCCTGATACTCTGGGTGTCGCTGTTAAAACACCATCTGGTACGATTGTACAAACCGGTGACTTCAAGTTTGACCTCACCCCAATCAACACGCCAGCACCAAATTTGCAAAAAATGGCCAAATTAGGTGACGAAGGTGTTTTAGCCCTACTCTCTGACTCAACTAACGCTGAACGGCCAGAGTTCACGAAATCTGAACGCTGGGTTAGCCACTCCATTCATAAGCTGTTTGACAAGATCGACGGTCGTATCATCTTTGCGACTTTCGCTTCAAACATCTCACGAATTGAGCAAGCCGCCGAAGCCGCAATCGAACATCATCGTAAGATTGCGGTGTTTGGGCGCTCAATGGAAGCTGCCTTGGTCAATGGCCGTGAGCTGGGCTATTTGAACATCCCCGATGACGTGTTAGTCGACGCTTCTGAACTTCGAAACATTCCGGCAAATGAAACATTGATTTTATGTACGGGTTCTCAGGGTGAACCAATGGCTGCCCTTTCTCGGATCGCCAATGGCACGCATCGTCAAATCTCTATTCAGCCAAACGATACAGTAATTTTCTCCAGTAACCCAATTCCTGGTAACACAACCAGTGTCAACCGTGTGATCAATGAATTGGAAGAAGCTGGTGCCGAAGTTATCCACGGTGCAGTCAACAACATCCACACTTCTGGTCATGGTGGTCAGGTGGACCAAGAATTAATGCTCCGTTTGATCAAACCAAAGTACTTTATGCCGATTCACGGTGAATACCGGATGCAAAAGATTCATACGCAACTGGCTGCGCTCTGTGATGTGCCGGAAGATCACTCATTTATCTTACAAAATGGGGATGTCTTAGCGCTCACCGCTGATTCAGCACGTGTGGCTGGTCACTTCAATGCGGGTGACGTTTATGTTGATGGTAACGGGGTTGGTGATATCGGTAACGTCGTCCTTCATGACCGTCAAATGCTTTCAGAGGAAGGTTTGGTGGTTGTAGTTGCCACAATCGACCTCAAGAACAAAGAAATTCAAGCAGGCCCTGATCTGCTCAGTCGTGGTTTTGTTTACATGCGCGAATCTGGCGACATGATCAATGAAGGCCGCCGTCGCGTCTTCCGCACGATTCGTCGTGCCATGCGTGACGACAACGTGACTGAAGCCGCAATCCGTACGGCAATCATCGATGACTTGCAGAGCTTCCTTTATGAGAAGACTGAACGTCACCCAATGATTTTACCGGAACTGATTATGACAAGCACAAACACACCTCGCAAAAAGCCTGTTGCTCACGGCACCGCTCAACCTCGCCGTGAAGTTAACGCTACTGCTAATTCACATGCGGCTAAAGAAACAACGAAGGAATAATTCTTTTAATATGTACACGACTAAACGACGTCATTTTTGACGTCGTTTTTGTCTAACTTAAGGGCAGATTCTTAACAGGTTCTTTAAGAAACCTTAAACAACTCCAAACGTTCTCACTGCACTGCCCTGGCATTTCGTATACTAAAAGGTGAGACTGTCTCCATATTGAGAGGAACTGTTATGACCCGTCACTTTTATGTCATTTTAAATCGCCACGCTGGTCGCGGATACGCAAATACCGTTTGGCATACAATCAAACCACAACTTGATCAATTACAAATTGCATACCAAGTCACTGAAACAAAGTACGCGGGCCACGCAACGTTACTGGCTGAGCAGTATGCAAAACACCACGCTGACGCCACAACGGGTTCACAGATTGTTCTGGTCGTTGGCGGTGATGGGACGCTGAACCAGGCTTTAAATGGCCTAAAACAAGCCACGGTGACGACACCGCTCCCTCTCGCATACATTCCGGCCGGTTCTGGCAACGACTTCGCCCGTGGCGCACAAGTGTCCCGGAATCCATCAAACGCGCTTAAACAAATCTTGACGGCCACAGAACCGGAGATTCTTGATATTGGTCACTATGAAGAAACGACACAGCAAGAACAGCGTTACTTTGTGAATAATGTCGGCATTGGTTTTGATGCTGCCGTTGTCAGTGCAGCCAATCACAGCGACAAAAAAAGTTTACTAAATCGACTTCATCTTGGAAACCTCGCCTATGTTGGTCAACTGATTAAAGTTTTGGGCCAGCAAACAGCCTTTCCTGTCACGGTCAACATTGGCAATCATCGTGATATTTTTAATAATGCTTTCCTAGTCACCACCAGTAATCACCCCTATTTCGGCGGTGGTGTTCCCATCTTGCCAATTGCAAACGTTCATGACGGCAAGCTGTCGCTCATCATTGCAGAAAAAATGATCCTTCCAAAATTTATTTTCTTATTCATCATGATGACGTTTGGCCGACATCTCGGTTTCAAACATGTTCATCATTATCAGGCCACCCATCTGCAATTAACCGTATCATCGTTGGAGTACGGCCAGGTTGATGGAGAAGAAATGGGTAATCGCTTCTTTGACATTCACCTTTCCGTTGATCATTATCCATTTTGGTTTGCCCCGTCGCGACACTCCAAGTAAATTCACGAAGATGGCACCGCATTTTAATTAGTAAAGGAGATCTACATATGGTTCATACATCAGCTGCCCTCACAGCCGGCATCTATGGTATCGCGATTGGTGACGCACTAGGCCAGTCGACTCAATTTAAAAGTTATGAAACGCTTCAACAAAATCCTGTTCATGAAATGCTCATGGGCGCTTTCAAAACATTGCCCGGGTCATGGTCAGACGATACAAGCATGACGTTAGGTACGTTAGCGGCCATTGCGGCCAATGGAACCACCAAGAAAGTCCCTTTGGAACCAGTAATGACTAATTTTGTTGCATGGATCAAGCATCATGCGTTTACGCCAACAGACGAAACATTCGATGTGGGTATGGGAACATCTCGAGCACTTCACCGATACTTAACGACTCACGATCCACACGACGCCGGCAGTGCAGACGTTCATAACAACGGCAATGGCGCGCTCATGCGCATGTTTCCGATCGCCTTATGGGCCATTCATCAACTTGACGAGTCCCAAACGTTAATTGATCGCCCTGACCTTGTTGACCAAATCATTGCAGTTGCCGAACTGACGCATCGTCACGCACGGTCCACTGTCGGCTGCCTGCTGTATTCAGCCCTGCTAACCCGCGTTCTTGAAAATAATACGTGGTCAAATCAGTTACTCACACAGGCTGTCACGGACACTCAAAAAATGGTTCAGGATCGTCCAGAGCTCATGGGCGAATTGCCACAATACAATCGCTTAGTGGATCCCGACTTTTATAAACTGACCGCTGATAAACTGAATACCAGCGGTTACGTCGTTGACACAACCGAAAGTGTTTGGTGGCTATTATCACAGTTTACGGACTACCACGATATGATATTAACTGCCATCAACTTAGGCGGAGATACAGATACCATCGCTGGTATTGCCGGTGGATTAGCCGCAGTTCGAGGTGGCCTAACCTCGCTTCCGCGTGAGTGGCAGGACGAGTTGCAAGGCCGTCAGGTGATTGCAAACACAATTCACGACGCGCTACGATCCGGATTGTTCTAATAACGCCTTGAAATAAAATCTCTCAGGACTAAAAACGCAAAATAAACGCAAAAAGGATGACCGCCATAAACCTGGCGATCATCCTCTTTGTTTGATTACGTTTTAATCCTCAGCAGCGTCCATGGCCTCGAGAATAGCATCCAGTTGGTCACACTTACCCTTGAGGGAGTCGATCTTGTCGTGTGATGCCATTCGAT
This sequence comes from Lactobacillus sp., assembly GCA_003482405.1. Lineage (GTDB taxonomy): Bacteria > Bacillota > Bacilli > Lactobacillales > Lactobacillaceae > Furfurilactobacillus. Next base: position 9,169 of record DMZB01000193.1, read on the forward strand.
GTGTTGACGCGCTTGATTTATCTTGAAGTTCAGCCAATTCGTGCGTGGCCTCTCGATATTCTTCAAGAATCTCTAACTTGTTACTCACCTTTAACACTCCATTTCATACTATAGGTCAACGACCCAGATTATGACGGTAGCAATTAAAGCTCCTTCAAATTTCAAAAATTACTATAACACCTTTCATCGTAACTGTGAACACTTTTGAACGATGAATTTTGACTGTTTTTTTGACTGGTAACATCAAACGAACGAAATTCTTTTTTTATCATCACTTGTACATATCAATATTTTGATGTGACAGAACATGTATCTGTATAGGAACACGTTCTAAAAATGGCTTGTAAAACGTTCAACTAACCGTTTTATCAGAATGTTTCCAAAATGTCATAATCGAGAACAGCCTACAAACATCAATTCCTGCTTTCAAAGCACTTACAAACGTCAAAGCGCCTAATCACGAACCACTACTTACGTAAATGACCTGAAAAACTTGGCATGAAGGTTTGACCATCCATCGTGTAGGTTTGAACATCGGAACCGGGTTTAGGGGCAGCGATATACTGATTATTTCCCACAGCAATTGCATTATGGTACGTCGATCCTGCCTGACCCCAAAATAGAACATCGCCAGGCTGCGCCGCACTGACATCCTGTTCAGTAAAGTAGGCTTCCTGAGCAACCGTGTCGTGTGGCAAATTCACACCTGCCTGTGCATATGCTTGTTGAACTAGGCCTGAGCAATCCATGCCCGATGTCGATGTGCCACCCCAAACGTAAGGCACCTGTTGGGATTCATAATTAACGGCGGCCTGAACGACCTGCGTGCCAACAGTTTGATCAGCATCGTAGTTAGGTTGCTCTGGCGTCGGCGCAGCGCTCACTGCAGCCCTAGTAGTTGCGGAAGCAGGCTGTGACACCGCTTGTGCAGAATTTTCAGATGTGGCCTCTGTTGTAGCTCCAAATGTAGTTCCAACCGCCGCGCCAGATGTGGCTTCAGTGGTTTGATTAGCCGTTGAGGACACAGCAGAAGTCTGACCTGCGGTAGCTGCCGATTGTGCAGTTGCTGTCTGACTTGACTGAACTGCAGTCGCAGACGCCCCAGATGCTGCTACTTGTGATGTTTGACTTGTAACGGTCGAATCGTTGGCCGGACTCACGCTTTGTGCGCCGTCAGAACCGTTTGAAACGGTGTTTGCGTTTGCCTCCGCATTCGCGCCAGTTAGTGTGCTGGTTGAAGTATCTGCTTGTGAGGCCGCCATACTCTGCGAGTCATTACCAATTTGAGTATTGCCCGCAGTGGCTGTTGACTCAGACGTGACGTTAAGCGGATCAGTTTCAACGCTGGGTGTATCGACCACTTCTTTTGTTGTCGTATTAGACAAAGAAAGTTGCTGACCAACGTGGATAACAGAAGAAGTCAACTGATTATCGTTAACAAGGTTCGCCACCGTCGTATGTTTAGCTTCAGCAATCGACCAGAGATTATCCCCTGCTTTCACAACATATGTATGTGGTGCTGGTGCAGTTCGGTTAACGGTCCGCAAAATCGGTGCCATCGCCTGCACACGTGTACTAACAACCGGTGCCGTTTGTCCGGGGTAAATGACCGAAACATGATGACTACCCTTTTGAACGCGATTTAAAGTTTCCACTGCCTGTAACGAAACATGTGTGTGGCGAGTGTAGCCTGACGCTACGTTGTCTTTTTTAGCCTTGACCTGCGACGCAAAAACCGAAGAGCCACCTGCCGCCAAGATGGCACTGACAGCCCCGATCGCGGCTAGAACCCGATTTTGTTCTGTTCCCATTCCCAGCACTTCCCTCATTTCTCTCAATATGCTTAAAAAGGTTAAGAAAAGTTTAAGCACGTCATAGTGGTAGTATAACAGGACTTTTGGCAAACGGAAACACTCTTTCAAAGCAAAACTGCGGTCGCTAAAATTGCATTAATTATAAACTATTGCGTCATTTATCATTCATTCAAAACGCCGCTATTATGCTTGTTGTATCATACATCATTGAGTGATCACGCGGGCTTTCGATTCTCGGTTCACTTTATTGGAGCATGCCTTAACCCTGTTAAACTAAGGCTTGAGAGCGATCCATATTAATTTCACTGTCACAATTGGTCTACTTTTATCGAAAAACCATTTGTCACACCCAATATTGCGTGGTGAAAGCATTATCGTCAGTTACCCACTTTCCGTGGTGTTGATTAACGCTCTGTGAACGTCACAAGCGGTTATTTTGATAGATTGTATTTAGCAATATTTATTATCACGGCATTACTAAACACCTATTTTTTATTCATCAATGCCTCGCACAAACACAAAAACGCCCTTATCAGAGATAAAGGCGTTTTCATCGGTCTATTTTTAAGGATTACGCGTTTTGACCGCCATCGAGCACGAATTCTGCACCGGTTGCATACTTGGATTCATCCGATGCCAAGAAAACACAAACGTTAGCGATATCATTTGGTTCTCCCATGTGTCCCATCGGAATGGTCTTGGTCACCGCATCACGGACTTCTTCAGGAATAATTGCCGTGTCAACCCAGCCAGGATGAACTGAGTTAATGCGAATTTTTAACCCTTCCTGTGCAACGGATAGTGCGGCTGCCTTAGTCAACAGTCGGCTACCACCTTTACTTGCTGAATATGGTGCGGCCATTGGTAATCCACGTAGGCCAGCAACTGAAGAAATATTAATAATCGATCCAACGCCGCCGTTTTCTTTCATTGCGTTGATCCCATACTTCACGCCAAGAAAGTTTCCTGTCAGGTTGACGTCAATGACACGTTGCCAGTCTTCTAAACTCATGTTTTCGACTGGCCCGTTTGCGCCACCAATACCAGCATTGTTAACCACGATATCGACCTTGCCGAACTTCTCTTTGGTTGCCGCAACAACTTTTTGCCATTCGCTTTCCTGCGCAACATTTTGTTGTACGAACAAACCAGCGTCACCGAGTTCGTCAGCGACCTTTTGACCACCTTCAACGTTATGATCTGCTGTTACAACAACTTTAGCGCCTTCCTTGGCAAAGGATTCCGCAATTGCGCGGCCAATACCTGCGGCCGCACCCGTAACAATAGCAACTTTACCCGTTAAACGATTAGACATAGTCAAAAACCTCCTCAAAGTATACTTTAATTCTACCGTTAAAAGCATGAAAGCGCACACATTTTCACTTCGTTTCGCATTCGCCATCTAATCGACCACTTACGGCAAAATGATTGTTTTTGAAACCGGCTCTGCTATGCTTATTTCATCGAAAGCGAGGTGATTGAATATGAAAGTCACTTTTGTACCAGCTCATCAACCAGAAATTAGTGTTCAGGTTCAAGCAGAAACGCAAACAAACGCAGTAAATAGTCTAATGGATTACATCGATCAATATCAAACTCGTTCTGATAAACTCACCATTCACGAAAACGGACGCTTGCATATTTTAGATGTTTCAGCAATTATCAGCGTCGAAGTGTTTGACACGCAGCTCACAATTACGACGACCGAGGCTACCTATCATGTCCGCGGATCACTTTCAAAAATGCTGGCACAGCTTCAAAGTCCATCATTTCGCGCCATTTCGCAGTCTGCCGCCATCAACCTACATTACTTGCAATCCTTAAGCGTCACCTTCTCCGGTACGATGACTGCTGAACTCAAAAACAAGACTAAACTGCCAGTGTCACGGCGTTATGTAGCCGCGTTACGCCAGCAAATCACACACTTATTCGTCAAGACTCACCCATTAAATAAATGAAAAGGATCGTGATCTTATGAAAAAATGGGTACCGCGACTTTTATCCAGTTTCTTCATTGCATTCTCCATTGGTAATTTATCAATTCCACTGAACCTACTTTTTGCACATGTGAATCACCCCAGAATCTTTGTCCTTGAGGTCTGGGCATTCTGTGTGGCTGCCGGCTGCATCAATGTGCTTCAATGGCTTCAAACCACGCC
>DMZB01000278.1 GCA_003482405.1 Lactobacillus sp.
TGGATCGACCTGAACGAGTGCCTCACAGCGGTCAGTCGCGAGCGTTAGACCGTCTCCAGTGGCACCAGGTTGGATAGTTGTCTTGTAACCCTTTAAATCTGGACGGTATTTTTCGATCATTTCAGTATTTGGACCAGAACCACCCGTTGCAAGAATAACTGCGTTACCACTGATCGTCTTCTTGTCGCCATTTGGCAAAGTGGCCGTAACGCCATTGACCTTGCCTTCAGCATCCTTATCCACACTGTTAACCGTGACACCAACAAACAATGGCAACTGTTCTTTTTGAACTTGTTTAGACAGTTCTGTCACCAAAAATGCCCCAATCGGCGCCATGCTTGCTGGACGGTGGGTACGCATCTTGCTCATGCCACCGGTAATCGTAATATCATCCAAACGAATACCATGGTCAGCCAACCAATCGACTGATAGCGCCGCATGTGAGCTAAAGTAGCCAAGCAGTTCTTTGTCGTTTAAATCGCCACCACCCTTAAGCGTTTCGGCATAGAAATCTTCATAACTATCAACGACACCATGGTGCAATTGAACGTTGGTCTCTGCAGCATTCATACCGGAAGAAGCACGCATTGTGTTCCCGCCGATCTTTGGCATTTTTTCAAAGATAACCGGCTTTAACCCTAATTCATGTGCCTGAATCGCACTAACCATCCCAGTACTACCAGAACCAATGATAATCACATCATAGTTGTCTTGAAGTGTACTGATGTCGTTTGGTTCAAAACGAAATTTTTCAGCCATTTTAATTGACGCTCCCTTAATTAGTTGTTAACCGAGTGACATATGAACATTAACTTACTGATTAATCTGTTCAAGGCTACTTTGCTCTATTTTTCACGAGAGCAAAACTAACCCGAATAAATTACTTACGCGGTAAGCATAAACGATGAGCCTCATTATAGTCAAACATTTGTGAATTAATTAATTTTGTTTATATGTGCGCCTGGTGCACGTCATTTTCCAAACAACTGAGTGTGTATCTTGCCGAATACAGACTCCAAAATCTTAAAACTACTGTATTGTGCTGAGCCGATTCAAGATTTCTTGGTTTACTCGCCCAAATGACGCAATATTATTTTGAATGTTTGAGAACAACACAATAAACGTGTTGCCATCATGTGTGAATCCATTTGATACATTCCAACCATCAACAACACCGTGGCTGACAATTAAGCCCGGATCATTGTAAAATCCCATTCCATAATGTGAGGCACTACCCGGTCGAATCATTTCATCGTACCCGGCTTGTGAAAAGAGCTGGTGACGACTAATTGCGCGATCAAATTGATACATGTCCCAAGTCGACATAAACATATCTCCAACACCATACAATTGCGAAAACTCAGGTTTGGGTGGCACTTGAAGTTGACGATTGACGATTTTATAACCGGTCGAAAAACTTGGATCCTGCACCTCGTTGTCATTGTAAAACCCAGTGCTCGTTAATCCTAAAGGTTTGATCACATGCTGTTGTAAGTACTGATGCAAATTTTGATGGCCCACTTTGGATATCACATTTGCTAAGACAATATAGTTGGCGTCCAAATAATGCCAAACTCCCGGCTCACGTTGAATGCCGTTTCTCTCTATCTCTGCCAACATTGCCTGAGGGGTTGTGACTACGTTGGTCTGCTGACGGCCTGTGATACCTGATGTATGGTTCAATAATTGACGAACCGTGATCGTTTGCCCGTTTGGAAAATCAGATATTGTTTTCGAAATGGAATCGTCTAGTTTCAGTCGCCCCTGATCAACCAATTGCAAGATTGCCGTGGCCACAAACGCTTTTTCCGCAGAGCCAATCAAATAGCGAGTTGTTGCCGTGTTCGAAAGTTTCTTTTGAAGATTTGCCAACCCATAGCCCTTATTCAAAACAACATGCTGATTCTTGACGATTAAGGCCGTTCCACTAAAATTCAGTAGGTTTAAATACTGATCAATTGCCGGCGCTTTATTGACCTCTAAACGTTTGACTGACTGGCTTTCCTGTGGCTTGGCGGGTTCAATTTTTGGCTCACGTTTTGAGGGCAACTGCTGATGCTTCATTGCCGACTGTGTCTGTTTCACGTGTCTTTGTAATTGGTCTCGTAGCGTCAACCCAACACCCACTGCGGTCACCAGTATGAATAACATCGTGAGCCACAGTCTTTTCGCATCCTTCAAAGTCGTTCCTCCGCCCACATTCTGTCGTTTTATTCTACGTTCATTGTAAACAATTCTGAACGGCTCTAGGGTAAAGGTATTGTAAAGGCACTTGCATAAATTTTCATGTGGTGCGTTTATAATTTTACAAATTGAAAAGGGTGGAGACTTCCGATATTTGCTATCGAAAATCCTCACCCTTATCTGTATCAGCCATCTGTCGTGACCAAAATTAATCGTACAAGTCTTTAACCTGCTTTTGAACCAACTCATGTGCCAGAAAGTCGTCGTACTTCGTGTCGAACCGTTCCACAAGACCTTTGCTAGTCACTTCAATGATGTGATCAGCAATCGTTTGAATAAACTCGTGATCGTGTGAGGTAAACACGATTGAGCCTTTGAAATCAATCAAACTATCGTTCAGCGCTGTAATTGATTCCAAATCTAGATGGTTTGTTGGGTCGTCCATCAGTAACACGTTTGCCTTACTCAACATCATCTTAGAGAGCATCGAACGAACCTTTTCCCCACCAGACATGACACTCACCTGGCGCATTACATCTTCGCCAGAAAAGAGCATCTTACCTAGGAACCCACGCAAAAACGTATTGTCATCTTCACCTTTTGGTGCGTACTGGCGTAACCAGTCAATCACAGTCAAATCGGGATTCGTGAATTCACCATTGATATCACGAGGCAGATAAGTCCTTTTTACGGTTTGACCCCATGAAACTGTCCCGGTGTCTGGTTTCATTTCCCCGGAAATAATTTGCATCAAAGTCGTCGTTGCCAATTCGTTACGACTGATCAAAACCGTCTTATCATTTGGCCGTAGAGTGAACGTAATGTTATCAAGCACCTTAACGCCCTCAACGGTTTTGGAGATGTTTTCCACCGTTAATAGGTCATTGCCAATTTCTCGTTCAGGTGTGAACTGAATAAATGGATATTTACGTGTTGATGGTTTGATGTCGTCTAACGTAATCTTATCAAGCTGTTTCTTACGTGATGTCGCTTGTTTAGACTTAGACGCATTGGCACTAAAACGGGCAATAAAGTCCTGTAGTTCCTTAATCTGTTCTTCTTTCTTCTGGTTCGCACTGGCAGTGAGTTTGGCGGCCAATTCGCTTGATTCCATCCAGAAGTCATAATTCCCAACAAACAAAGTGATTTTGCCAAAATCGACATCACAGATGTGCGTACATACCTGGTTTAAGAAATGACGGTCATGTGATACCACGATCACTGTGTTGGCATAGTCAGCAAGGAAGTTTTCAAGCCATGCAATTGAGGCAACATCCAAACCGTTTGTCGGTTCATCCAACAGTAAAATATCTGGATTGCCAAATAAGGCTTGTCCAAGCAACACCTTCACCTTTTGTGGCTCCGTCAGTTCGCTCATCTTCATGTGATGCATCGATTCCGGAATGCCCAATGCCTGTAACATCTGACTGGCATCTGATTCAGCATTCCAGCCATCCATTTCGGCAAAATCGCCCTCCAATTCGGCTGCGCGCATCCCATCTTCATCACTAAAATCAGGCTTAGCATACAGTGCATCCTTTTCGGACATAATCGCGTATAACTTTGCATGTCCCTGAATCACTGTATTCATCACTTCTTCGTCTTCAAACGCGAAATGGTTTTGGTTCAAACTCGACATCCGTTCGTTTGGACCTAGCGAAACCGTTCCAGTCGTTGGCTTCAGTTTGCCCTCAATGATCTTTAAAAAAGTCGACTTCCCGGCCCCGTTTGCACCAATCACACCATAACAATTTCCCGGTGTAAATTTTAAATTAATATCTTCATACAGTTTTCGCGTGCCGAACTGCATACTCACGTTGTTTACCGTTAACATTGATAACCTCTCTGTTCTAAGAAAAGGCCAACCGTCATAACTGGCGGCTGGTCGCATTGTAAATGATTAAGTTAGTTGTTATAGATTAGCACATTTTCGGGCATTAGTCTAAGGTCACATCGCATCTGAAAGGAAGGATAATAACCTTTGAGTGGGAACAAAATCACTATACAGCAATAACGCGCTCCTGACCCTAAATCCTGTGCATAACAAAACCAGCTCTCGCAAAGGCAAAGAACGCCTTCACGAGAGCTGGTTTACGTTATTGCTCGGATTAAAAACCGGGTCAGTCACGCTCACTTTACAATTATTGTTGACCCGCCGTTGTGGCAATAGCCTTCAAGTAGTTGTTTGAGTCAACCAAGGTAGCACCTGAAACAAGGTTACTCTTCTTGCTTACAGTTGTGTTTGCTTTAGTTGTGATTTGAGCAGCAGTCTTGCCAGCAACCCACTTGTTGATGGCGTTGATTGACTTCATCCGGCCTTGCTTGGACTTAGCAATCTTCTTCATCAAAGCGGAGTACTTCTTGTCGTTAGCTTGCTTAGAAATCAAAATTTCGTTGGTCTTGTAGCCTTCCTTACCAAACTTGGAGTAGCTGTTTGGAACGCCCTTGAAGCCCTTGTTTTGCTTCTTGTTGATGAACTGGAATTCATCGATGCTTGAAGCAGCAACCTTGTTACCGTTCATCGCAACAGTTGTTACGGCAAACGATTCGTTGCCATGTGGTGTACCGTCAGTTTGCTTCAGAACAACGTTAGTACCGGATACGTTAGCACCCTTTGTTGCGTAGCCTTTTGTAGCTGCATCAGCAATCGCTTTAACGTAACCGTTTGTGCTGGTCAACGTTGCACCGGAGATAACCTTCTTCTGCATTGCCTTGTTCTTCTTAGCAGCAGAGTAAAGTTGGCTGGCAGTCTTGCCCTTGACATAGTTTTCAATGGCATTCAGTGATTCTTCACGGCCCTTAGTTGAGTGGGCAATGTTCTTCATTAATGCGGAGTATGCTTGATCGTTGTTGGCTTTAGAAATTAAGGTTTCGCCCTTCTTGTAACCTTCTTGACCAAACTTTTGATCACTGTTTGGAACACTGGTGAAACCTTTTGACTGTGAGGTCTTAATGAATTGGAATTCATCGACTTTAGCAGCCAAAATCTTCTTGCCCTTCATGGCAACGGTCGTAACACCAAATGATTCGTTGTTGTGCGGACTACCATCTAACTGTTTGATAACAACTTGGTTCTTGTTAGAACTGGCTTTGGCAGTTCCTGATGGAAATACTACTAATGAACCACCCATGGTTAATGCAGCGGCAACTGTGGCTGCTTTCATACCTAATTTGTTCATTATGTAATGCACCCCTTGTGATTTAGTTTTCATACTCTTTACAAGAATAAATTCTAGCACTGATAATGCGGTTTGTATAGCGATTTTTGTAAGCGATTACTAAATTGATAACATAGGTTTTCCGTAGTCCTTTCAGTCAATTAATCAACATCTTTTCATTTGCTCAAAAAATCGCTATTTTTAGCTAAAGCACAAAAAAATCGTCCCTATTAATTAGAGACGATCAAAGCAAACCCTAGTCATTTTCAGCTTTTTCAGGAACATCAATGTAAATGATATCGATTTCGCCGAGTTTGAACGCGCCCGTAATCAAGACGTTTGGCCCAGTTTTCGTCGGTTTTACACCCTTTTCATTGACGTCGATCATCGGTGCATCAATTTCGACATCCACATTCCAATCACGAGGAATATAAAGATCAACCTCACCCATATTGCCATTTAAAAAGATGTTGGCCTGATCACCAACAATATGCGCCTTATCAAAATAAATCTTTGCCTCGCCCATCGACACATTGATGTTAGCCTGTTGAAAGTCTTCAGACTGAATGTAACGAACTGCATTACCAAGCCTTACATTAACGTTTACTGCCGATTCGCGGTCTGTTGCCGTAGTTGTCGTACGCTGAAATGTCGTTCCGTGGTGTTGTGCCCAACGGTCCGCCATAAAATAGGCATGACGGCGGTAAAATCGGTGGCGCAGTGGTCGTAAGATCAACCCCAGGCCAATACTCAACAGTAATGCAACTCCCAAGATTGTCCATGGAACCAGACCAGTAATACCCAACGGCTTCGCGTACAACATACTCATGAACGCGAGGCTAAAGATTAAACCGCCAACACTAAAGTAAGCCACACTCTTGATGGCAAATGCCGCTAATACAATCGTTGCCACAATTGTCCATGCGCTTAAATGATACGTTAACCATCCCATCTTGATTGCTAATAATAATCCAGCACTAACGAGGAAAAATATTCCCCAAAACCAACGTCCCCATTTTGCTTTTGCACTCATCATAATGACCTCATTTCCTTTAACCGTTCTTGTAATTGTTTAACGTATCGTCGTGAGGCATAAACTTCTTTATGCGTGCCCACAAACGACACGAGGCAACTAGACAACGAGCGAGTCAACGCATTGACTTCACGTAAATTTATGATTGTTGACTTTGACACTTGTAAGAAAAACCCGGGTAATTCGTCCACCAGTGTGTACAAACGTTGCTTGTTATCGTACATATCTAACGCCGTGTGGACTTGCAACTGACGATCAGCGGTTTCAATAAACAGAATCTCGTCTAGTGGCACGAAAAGTTGCTTCCCATCTTGATAACAAACCAGTGTCTCACCATTAGTTTGGGCATCCGCTAACCTTCGCTCAATATCTTTTGTTTTGTCATTAACGCTGGCTGTGCGAATAATGACTTCCGGCTCTTTGTACGCTGGATCAATTTCAATATGAACTTTCAACGGAAACCCTCCCCTCTGAACTGTTTTCATTTAACACCCATTTACGTTCAAAGAAAATGGCTTTTGCCTGAGCGGTCAATTTTGACGAGTGAGCGGTCAACTCTAGACACAAAGCGGTAAAAATTGGCCACTATAGCAAAAAAACTTCAGCACAGAATTATCGCCCGAGGGCAATCTTTCGATGCTAAAGTTACTTTCTGCGAGGTACTTCATTCTAGTGGCGTGAAACTAAGCCATCGTGTAGACAACACGTTTAGTCACATCACCCCAGTTTTCATCATTTAATTGATCCAGTGGCAATGTTGTGGCGGTGATTTCAAACCTTCCTTGGCTGATCAGTTGCGCTGACTCAGGTAATTCACTCATATATTGGTGACCGTTGATACTCCCCTGACC
>DMZB01000066.1 GCA_003482405.1 Lactobacillus sp.
TCGAGCTAATCTTAGTATGTTTGTCTAAACAGTTTGCCGATTACGAAAAGAGTAACGTTGGCCTCATTTATTGTCGGCCAATTTCGAAGACATCAAAAAAGGCTGGCTTAATTCTTAAGAAAACGTTTGCAACAACTGCGTGACGATTGTCGACATGACAGCATTAGTGTACGATATAAGTGTATGAATTAAGCAAACAAGGGGTAAGACGGCATGGACAATCCACAGAAAAATAAAGTCGAATCACGTAATGTACGTCCTGAGTTGTCTGGCAAACTCGGGCAAAAGTCGCGTTATTTAGATGAATTGACGGGTGCGATCAATGATTTTAACGATCGCCGCGTCTATGAATTAGTCGACCCACAGCGTTATAACACGTTGATTCGGGGCAATAAGCAAACAGAAGGCAATCAACTGGCACGATTGGTTGACGACATTCATCCTGAACTTAGTCATTATTTAAGTGCAGAGTTAATTGCGTACCTCAAACACACGTATCCATTCTTCTACTTTGAAGAACCTGAAAACGGTAAATTCAACGTATTCTTTGGTAACTGGTGGGATCGCCGTCAATTTGGTGAACTGGATGTTTTAAACGCGCAATTCGTGTTTGATAGCGAAGAGTACGAAAAGTTAACGCAGTCCTTTGCACTGGAATCCGAGGGTAAAAACTATAACTCTGACCGGATCAAAGATATTGCGCACCAAAGTCAAGACCTTCAAGAACTAGTTAAAAATCAGGAACAACGTGACCTTGAAAAGGAAAAACTTCGGGCACAGTTAAAAGAAGTTGGTGAATCACGGACACTCTTTAATGGTGGACACTCCAAGGCCGAGCGTCAGGATATTTTAGATCAACTGACTAAGTTGGCTGATGAGGATGACCAAGCCAATAACGCCTATAAGGGGATGAAAGCCAACGAAGATGAATCACTTGTCCTGTCTAAAGAAGATACGATTTTAAGCTATGAAAAACAAGCGATTCGTAAAGTATTCGGCGACTTCACGACGTTTAAGGATCGTAATGCGAGTCTGTATGTCGATTACATTAGTCATTTGATTGGCCGGGCGATCGAAGCCGGACAGGCTGACCCAGATGAGCAAATGCCTTCGAGTGAAATCCGTTCTCAAGATAGCGCAATCAGTGCCGAGTCAAAAAATACCGAGTCAAAAAGTGCCAGTAATTCTGCAACTAGTGAGGTGACTTCCAATGACAAATGATAGTGATAAGCATTTAACTTCAGCAAACGCCGATTCAGCTACGACGAGGATCAAAGACTCTGCGCAGGAATCCGACGAAAATATCACCGAACAAAGTCGTGAGAGCCTTGCTAGTGGCAGTGCGGAACATTCGCAGGCAGATGTTGCGACAAAGACTGATGACAGCCATGGAAACGCTAATTCGAAATCTCAGGGTACCGAACAATCTGATGATAAAAGTGCAGCGACCTCTGAGATGCCAAAAGCAGATTCATTAACACCGAGTCAACGGTTCCGCATCTATAACAACAACATTAAAGATGGCTTGAAAAATGGGATTCAGTTCACGAAGTATTTGGATCAGTTGACAGAAACAAGCGACACCAACGAGTTATTAGAATCTGCAACACATTTATTCAGCTTTAAAATGGATACTGATTTTGTTGCATTTCCACATCAGTACACAGCGTCGGATTATTATTTGCTATTTATGGGTCGGCTACTGGAGATTCATAATGAAGAAGGGTTACTGTTAACTAGTGCCGCAGATCATGAAGAGTTGAGTGTTGCTTTTGAGGCATTAGGTGAGCGGGTAAGCTTTAAGTTTGTTCTCGTTGGTGGACGTAATGGTGGCGCATTCTTTACCGACAAAGTTTCCGGATTGCACTTATTTTACATGAACCTGGAACGCCAGCAGATTCGGTTTAATAGTAAGGCCTTCACGGACTTATTTGCAGTAACGTTGGCTGATGTGCCAGCAGACAAGAAGATGGCTGCTATTGATACGTTGATTACTTTTGCCAAAGATCTACAGCGCGATTATCAATTCTCGGCAGACTACAACCTGTTGGAAACTGACAACAACGCGACTTATCAAACAAGGCATGCTGCACTTCCAGCCGGTACTGTCGACAAATTATTTGTGGCATCCGCGGACAGTCACTACATGCTCCAAAATGCGCCTGCAGGTAATGGGGCCATCATTGAATTAGAAGACGACCTTGTTTTTGGCATTGCTGATGCAGGTACTCAAACTGCCCCCAAGTGGGTAATTACAACATCGGATCCCAAAAACCAGGTGTCTCTGATGGCAGTTTTACTGAATTATGACTTTATCCGTCAATGGTATCTTGCTAATCGAGATGATCTTGAAATCCAATCAGATCCGTTGATTTTTGCCTGATTATACTGGGGGTACACAATGTTAGATTTAGCGATGTTACTGCGCGAATGCATCGATTTTGATCAACAGGTTCACGATGCTAAACAGTTACATTGGTCACGTGAAGACAGTTTGCAAAATGCTTACTTGGCGTTGGATGTTGAGTTAGCTGAAATTGCGAACACAAGTGAATGGTTCAAGGTGTGGAAGACGCATCGTGGCAAAAGCAATCCTGGGCAAACGCCTCATCAGACGTTGCTTGAAGAATACGTTGATGCGCTAGATTTCTTCTTGTTGATTTTTCACAAACAACAGTGGACTCATCTCACTGTTTTAACGCCGGATGAATTAACGAAGTTGGCACAAGGGCCGGATTTGAATCTCACTAAAACCTACTTAGCCATTAACAGCATGATTTTGTCGAGTTTAAAAGAACATCGACAGGGTGATTTTGGTCATGCGTGGCATTTGTTCTTGACGATGGGATTGCGTGGCTTTGGATTCAGTCAAGACGAAATTCAACAAGCTTATCAGGATAAGCGTGCAAAAAATCTGAAACGACAGGCTGATAATTATTAATGCTATTTGCGTTCTTAAATTGCAATAACGGCACTAAAAAAGATTCCATTCCCGATTTTGAAGGAATAGAATCTTTTTGTTACTATCGTACCCATCATCTGAACAATACTACCAATTATTTTCTGGAGCATTTGTAAATTGTGAGTCCGTGTAAAAGAAGTTTGTAAAGGTGACGGTCTTGGTTGATCCTGTGTTCACGAGTTGAATCATTTTCTGAACTGATCCCGTCATATAATGTGGCGTGTAAATCATACCCTCAAGTAACCAATTCTTGATCAGTCCGACATAAGCTGACACCGTGAAAGCAATTTGAATGTTAACCGGCACACCGATATCAGCAAAAGCAGGTTTCATTTGGTCATAGAAATGGTTAAGATAGTCGGTCATTCGCGCATACAATTCATGTTCAAATAGGCCGTTTTCCTGAGTGTTCAATAAAACATTGAACATTTGAGCGTCCTTTTCGATGTAATTAAAAGCATTGTTCAGATAGAAGACATTCACGGTTTGACCTTTTAAGAAGGCATATCGTTCTGGCAGACTTGCTGTACCGTCATCCACGACGTTGTCGAAGAAGTCGTCCAGGATTTCGGTCATTGCGCGTGCAATGAAGTCACGTTTGTCTTTGTAATGTAAGTAAAAAGTTCCTCGAGTAATGTGCGCAGTTTCAGTGATTTTTTGGACACTGATATTTTCGATTTTATATTGTTGCATCAGACTGATTAGGGCAGTTTTGAGACTTGACCGCGTTTTAATCACCCGAGGGTCCAAATGTTTAACCATGATGTACCCCCAAGTTGCTCAATTTATTAGACAGCATTCTCATAAATGTTTACAAAGCCTATTATATAAGAAATGAAAGCGCTTCGTCAACAGACAAACTATGCATATTGCACATTTATGCAAGCGAATTCATTTAGAATGTTTCGTGTCTTAAATAATGTGACTTGTTTGTCTGACTGAACAAACTTAAATTGACAGTTTCGACACGTTTTTCTATACTGTTAAAGTTAGGTTACGCAACAGTAGCTCAGTTGGATAGAGCATCGGTCTTCTAAACCGAGGGTCGTGGGTTCGAACCCCACCTGTTGCATTTTTGTAT
>DMZB01000064.1 GCA_003482405.1 Lactobacillus sp.
GATGGGTATAAGGGACAGATGTGTGCCTGCAGCTCGTCAACGCTGTGTCGTCTCGAACGAGCACAGTCTTTAGCCGGGCGACCACAAATTAGACAGGTCCGCGCAGGCATCGCAAAATTTGTTCGCGAAAGTGCTCTTAGGCCGCTTTCACCCGTCAACAGCACATCAGCGTCAAACAACCGACCGAGCGCAAAATCGTCCTCAAAGGAGACTGCCAATCGTTTCACTTGGTCTGCCTTAGCATCGACGACGTAAAATGCCTCCATCCCTGTCGGCCGCTCCCAATGTTCGTCCTCAATGATTGCGTACTGTTTTTGTGCCATTAAACTGCGCCATTGCGCTTCACCTGCTGTAAAAAGCTTAGCCAGTGCTTCATTATTTTTTATTGGTCCGGGAATATTCATTTTTAAAGCGACAATCGTTCGACCAGGATACTTAGCGGCTAAATTTTGTTGTAGTGCCACACGATCATCTTTATTCTGCAATACGTCCGCGATGGTTTGAGCGGTTCCATTCAAAAAAATATTTTCAGGCAATGCGAAGTCCTCCATATAAAATTACCCTTCATAGTTTACACTAATAAAAGCTGGTGTTGAACAGATTGACCACCCTGTTCAGCACCAGTGCTTTTTTAGACCGCTATTTCAGTATTTGTAGACTCATTAAAATTGCTTTATTATTTCGCGAAGTCAATCACCGCTTTGGCCACTGTTTGAACCACACCGTCATCAAAGACACCTGGTACAATGTGATCGGCCGTTGGATGTTCAACCAAACTTGCTAATGCCTCAGCTGTAGTCGCTTCCAGCACAAAGGTCACGTGCTTTAACCCACTGGCTAACAGTCCCTTATAAAGGCCTGGGAACACTAAAATATTGTTGACCTGATTAGGATATTGACTGGAGCCAGTAGCAATAACGGCCGCACCAGCCTTTTTGGCCACCTTCGGATCGATTTCTGGAACGGGGTTTGCCAAACCGAAAATAATCGGTTGATCTGCCATGTTATGGACATCATCGGCAGTAAGTACATTGGCATCAGACAGGCCAACAAAAACATCCTGATCCTTAATGGCTTCCTGAAGCGTTGTGCCCGATACTTGTGAACCGAGTTCTTTAGCTAACTGGCGTTGAAAGGCATTGTACCTGTCATCATCAGGCGTAATGACACCATGAATGTCGACCAATGTAATGTGTTTAACCCCGGCAGCAAAGAGCAACCGTGCTGTCGCGATTCCAGAGGCCCCTGCACCATTAATTAGCACGCGAAGATCATTAAACGGCTTGCCCACCACTTTGGCAGCATTCAACAATCCGGCCATAACAACGATTGCGGTCCCTTCTTGATCGTCATGATAAACCGGAATGTTTAGCTCTTTACTTAACCGGTCCTCGATTTCGAAACAACGTGGTGCGGCAATATCCTCTAGATGGATACCCGCAAAACTCCCTGCGATGTTTTTAATTGTGTCCACAAATGCATCAGTTGAGACCTGCGCGACAGACAACGGTAGTGCATTGACACCCGCCAGATCTTTATACAACAGCGATTTGCCTTCAATAACCGGTAAGGCACCTGCGGGACCAATGTTACCAAGGCCGAGCACTGCCGATCCATCAGAAACCACGGCAACCAGTTTGCCACTCAATGTGTAATGATCCCGCAAGCTTGGATCCTTAGCCAGCATCTTGGAAATTGTCGCAACCCCTGGGGTATAGGCCTTGCCTAAATCTGCACGATTTTTAACTGCCATCTCTGATTCAATGCCTAACACACCGTTGTGAAGCGCGTGTAACTTCAATACATCATCTAATTGATCTGCCATGTGTCTTCTCCCTCGTTCTTGTTCTACGTCTAATATACACCTTTTTTCAAATTTAAAAAATACACATCTTTTTTAACAAATTTTAAACTGCTTTATTTTAACTAACGCCAAAGCAATTAATTGTTGTTTTATCGCATTGCCCTTAAAATAGACAGCGTAAACTTGATTTGTTAGGAGGACTTTGATATGGAAAAATCAGCACGGCCACGAACTACTTACCACACCACAATCATCAATGAAGATGGTGTTTCCGGTCACACGTTTGCACAAGGCGCGCATCGCGTTGATCTACAGATTCGCAACCCCAAGGACGACACCGAGGGCACTAATCCAGAGCAGCTGCTTGGGATGGCTTTGTCGACCTGTCTCAATGCAACGTTTGAAGCCATCGAAAAACGCGACGGCTATGAACACCAGACAAAAGTCCGGGTCGACGTAGATCAGGCTCACGATACGCATGGCCTGCAATTTTTTGTTGATGTTTCAGTCTACATTCCAGCTGACGAGGTTGATCGTGAGACAGCACAAGCGTGGTTTGAACTAGCTAAAAGCCGTTGCCCGGTTTCGAAAATCGTTAGCGGTAGCGATAATGTCACCTACACACTCGTTGATGTGTGGGACGATGGCGCAAGCACGGTGTTATAGGCACACCCTGTCTGATTAAAATGTTTCACGAGCTTAAAAAAACTGATAATTATGCAAATCTCCCTCATCAAAGATGAAATAGCCTTTGATGAGGGAGATTTTCACTGTCTATAATTTAGAAACAAGTTAACTATGACCGTCCAAACTAATAGTTTTTCCCAACATAGCCACAATGTAAATGAATGTAACAACGCTTACCGGCAGCAAAATCTGCAGGCGACAAATCAAATTCATAGCCACAATGATTAATGTGTCTGATGCGCATCGGCATTGTTGGATGCCCGGTATACTCAGAACGCCATTCATAATCGGCGCCGTCAGCCGCTTCGTTTAAAACCTGGTCCGCATAGTTTTGAGTCTTTTCTGCCAATGAGGACATCCCCTAACTTGATAAATGATATTTCACTTGCTCATAATATCACATGACTGGAATATGTCCAGCGGTTTGCTCAACATGCATGTGTTCAAACCACTTTTAAGTGGCTTTCCCTTCGACCTTGGTTAGTCAAACTGAAGACGTCAAGAAATCAAGCAGCGCCGCCGTGGTTAGTGCACTCTGTTCTGCCATGAGGATATGACCGGCGTTTGGAATCACTACAGATTGGCCTTGTTGTGCCATCTTAGCCGTCACCTCAGCAAATTTAGGATTGAAATATGGCGATTTTTCGCCTGCTAAAATCAGCAACGGAATCGTTAACTGACGGATCACATCCCGCCAGTCAGCAAACGCGTGATCAAATAAGAAGGGCAGATTGAGTTGCGCATCATAAGGGTGTTGTGCGGCGACCTGTTTGACAGATTGATACGTGGCATCATCAATATGTTTAAAGGTCGACGGGCCTAGTGGCATTCTGAAGAAATCCGGAAAGTCTGTCCACGTCACGTCCTTAAATCCAAATGACCAGGTTGCGTCATTGATCATTTTCGGGCTCTGATCCAAATCAATCACAGCCGCAATATTTTCATCGCCAAACAAAGATAGGTAAGCAAAAATCGTGGCAGCGCCCATTGAATTACCCAATAGAATCACATTTTTTAGGTTTAATTGTTGAATGACCTCGGCCAGATCCATACCGTGACGGCTGATTCGTAACCCCTTCACCGTATGCTGAGAAGCACCCTGATTTCTCGCATCAACGTTAATTACCCGATAACCGGCTTTCAGCAAGGCAGCAACCTGAACTCGCCAAATCTCCTTTGCACCACCTAACCCAGTCAAAATCACGACTGGCTGTCCATTACCTTCATCTGTGTAAGCAATTTTTACGTGGTCATTAGTGGTCAAAAACATGAGCACCCTCCTCAAACAGCTGTATTACTTTAAGCATATCACAGACGCCTGAATCACTTGACTAAAGGTAGAAAAAAACGGTGCAAAGGCCAAATTTGACCCGCACCGTTCAATAAAAAGTGTGGCTTAGAACATGACTCTCTACCAGTCTCTTATGCTGGCTGACCTTCAAGCTTGTCGATAAAACTTTCGACCTCTTGGCGCGTCTTCCGATCGCCGTTTGCAAACCGACCAATCTCTTTACCATTTTCGTAAGCCACAAAACTAGGAATCCCCATGACTCCAAGTTCTTGTGCAAAGTCAATGTTGGCATCACGATCAACGTGAACCCATTGATATTGATCATACTTGGATTCAATTTGTGGCATTACTGGTTTGATAAAGGCACAGTCTGGGCACCAGCCGGCAGTGAAATACAGCATGAACTTGCCGTCTTGTTTAATGATGTCGTCTAATTGTGCATTACTCAAATCTTCCATTGGTGTCATCGCTATGCCTCCTGAGCATTAGCCGCGAAATTCATATCGCCAGCTAACCCTTCTTTAAAGTTACTTACTATTTTATAGTGTTTTATTTAAAAGTCAACATTATCACCTTTGAAATTGCTCAACCGCATTATTTTACCACATCACAATTCCCTATATTTTACCGTTTTATCTTATCAACGTGCACCGTTTCACGACCGAGTGTGTTACTCTTACGCTAAGAAGAACGAGGAGGCGCATCATGGCGCAACATCAAAGACTGATTTCGCTCATTCAACCACCGGTGAGCTTATCCGATAGTAACATGGCGGAATATGTAAATGGCACTTATGATTTATTGGTTCAATTAGCAGATCACCAGCAGTGGGACGAAGCGGCCCTAACCGCATTTACAAAACAGGTGGCGACAACTGTAAATGACGCTAATCTAAAAACGCAATTCAGTAACTGGCAGGCCTCAACTGCCACTGTTGGCAGTCAGGCCTTCGCAACCATGTTTGCGGCCAGCACAATGACTCCGATAGACAAAATTAAACACTTACTCGACACCCTTGGTGCGCACTTAAATGCCAACACCGGTGATTTAGTAGCTGATCACGAGTTTGCCCGCGAAGCCGGTCCCAGCGATGCCTTTTGGCGCGAACTCTCTCACACCGTACAGGCTGCATTCCCTGACGGACTCGCAAAAGATGATGCCACCGTGCGTATGGTTCATCAATTACGTTATTTGATTGACGCTCACAATGTCGCGTATGTTCGTCGCAACTTTCAACTAAATGGCGAAAATGACTTAGAGGCCCTCATTGCGTTTGATAAAGACGCACTTGCTCATGGTCAAATCGCCAGTCAGGCAGATTCCTCAAGGATGCATAACAAGCAGCCGGCGCCACTGGCTCGTGGTGTATTGCCGGCCTTGCCAACCGCAAATTTCAAACGACTCGTGGCGTTTCATAGTGAATTTGTGATTGCCCCCGTGCCAGAACCGACCTTCATCACCGTCCCGTTAAGCCAAATTGCCAATGTGAACGACGTGCCGGCCTACGTGCGCGGTCTAACAATTGAAGAACGGAACGCGATGATTAACGGTGCCTCGTTCAATTACGCCGATGCTAATGACTACGGTCAGCCAGACAGTCAGCATGCTCTGTTTGATGTCAATTATGGTGAAAACGATCCCATGGTCCGTCGGTTGGCAATGAAACCTTACACCAGCCCTCGGGCTGAACCACGGGCAATCGCCCTTTTGCAACAACAATACGATGCCGCTGTTAGGCAACAACGTTAATCTAGTATCATGCTCAAATAGCAATAAATCAAGGTTTTGTGATTGTCTGTCATTGGCAATTGCAAAACCTTTTTATGTCTGCGAAATGAGCACGAAACTTTTCTTTACAAACGTGGTTCCCAATTTCGTTACTATTTACGTAATCGTGGCCACGACTTACAACAATCCCAATTTAAGGAGTAACACTCACATGTCACAAAAATGGCTTAAAACAAGCGTTCAATACCTTATCTCAGGCGAAGGTCACGCCACGCCAATCAAACGGAACTATAACACCGTTGCTCAAGGCGTCACCGACGATCAACTGAGTAAGTTTGGTAACGCACTTGCAACATTATCAAACGACAATGTGGACAACATTTTCGTAACCGTCAAACAAGAAGCTAGCAACTAAAAAAATCATAAAGGAGCACTAACCTATGAAGGAACTCAGCCTCAAGTTTAAAAACAGCGCTGGCAAGGCCAGCCACTTAAAGTTACGTTTGGTGAGCGAAGATTTGACTGAAGCAACCGTCCGTGCCGCCATGAAAGATATCGCGGAAGCAAACATGGTCGTTGACAAGGACAACCACCTATCCTACGTCACTCCGCTATCTGCACAATATATCGACACTGTTAACACAACGATCTTCGATGATGAACCGGCTAAAAAGCCCCACGCACCAAAGGCCCCAGCGTCTCCTGAGACACCGGTGGCACCTGCACCACAAGCCTAGTTTTCACTTAACTGACGCATGATCATGACGGGCACGCCTCTTATCCCCCAAGAGACGTGTCCGTTATGCGTTGCCAGTCGAACCAAGTACCGCTAGCCACAAAATTCTCGAACGCTAATCCCTTGAGAAAGGACACTCTCATGAAACGACTCATTATGTTGATCCTTATTATTGTTATTCTTGCTCAGTGGCCAGAAAGTACAATTTCGAAGTCAGTTGCCATTTTGACAAACCTAATTACGCGCAGTCCATGTGTCCATCACTCACCTTCATATTGAAGCCTGGTTCTGGCTAGTCGACTGCAAATTCATCAACAATGTATCCGTAATGTATCCGTTTTCAACATATGTTTAAAAAAGTTTGACCTTTTCTGACTTTTATTAAGCATTTCTATTGACCCACTGCGAAAAAGATGGTATTTATTTAGTAGTCAAATTTTTTTAGATCTTTCGCATGGAGGGACAGCAGATGGAAACTGAAGCACATCGTAATCTCATCACATCAAAACTACGTCATTTATTTGGAGCAAAAACAAGTTCAAAACAAGACCGTACTGTAATTGTACCTACTAGTGTTCGGTCAGAGAATCATCGTTTTGACCAATCACTGTTTAACAGTCTGTTGAGCTTGCAATTTGCTCGTATTGACGACTAGTTTCTAATTTAAATAATCGAAAACAAATGGCGTTCATCCATAATCGTTGGGTGAACGCCATCTTTTTATCCACTTTGTTAATTAGCTAAACATTCTGTCGGGTTTTAATTGGCAATGCCGACTTCCGATTCCGCAATTGTTGGTAACAATAATTTGGCCACCATTTCAGTCCAACGCCGTGTTTCCACCACTTGACGCATGATTCGGCTGCGCGTATCAACTGTCTCGACTAATAACCGT